>JAMQPJ010000621.1 GCA_023717585.1 Thermoanaerobaculia bacterium | reverse complement strand
GATGTACGGAATCATCTCGTCGCGGAGGTAGCGGTCGTAGTCGTCGTGGCGTCGCGCGCGATCGGCGGGCGGGATCTTCTTGTTGTACCAGCTCTCGGCGTCCACGGAATCGACGCAGACGAGCTGGAGCCATCCGGCGTCGACCTTGTCCGCGAGCGCTCCGGTGAGGCCGAAGTCCTCGTTCTGGTAGAAGCGCCCCATCGACGTCGGAAAGAGAAGCACGGGCCGGCCGCGGTCCCCGAACCAGAGGTACTCCATGGGGCGTGAGAGCGCGGCGCTCCGCCAGGATCCGTATTCGCGTTTCATTGCTGGAGAGTCTAGCGAAGCTCGCCGCGTTTGCCTCCTGGCGTCTCCGTCGACGGACGAGACCTCCGTTGAGATTTATTCTCAAAACTGGACTAGGATGTGGTCCTGCGGTCCCGCGATGAGCGGGTTCGTGTGCGTGTCCCCGCACGACTCTCGTCAGGAGGCTCCCCATGAAGAAGGCAGGGGAGAGGGGGAAGAGAAGGAAGTCGACGATTCCGGCCCGACGCGGGCCCGGGATCTCTGAAAGCGAGCTTGCTTTCAGGCTCGAGGAGAAGGACACGGAGCTCAAGGCCGCCGGGGAGACGCTCGAGGCGTCGGAGCGTCGCTACCGGGAGCTCGTGGATCTGGCGCCGATCGGGATCTTCCGCTCCACGCTCGAGGGACGGTTCGTCTCCGTCAACCCGGCGTTGGCCAGCCTGCTCGGTTACGACTCGCCCGACGAGATGCTTCAGCTCGACCTCAGAGCCGACGTCTACTTCGACGGCGCCGAACGGGACCGGAGGTTGAGCGAGAGGGAAAGCGCCGGAATGTCCGGATTCGAGGTCCGCTGGAAGCGCCGGGATGGGTCTCCCATCTGGGTCCGTCTCGACTCCCGGGTGATTCGGAAAGGCTCCGGAGACATCGAGCTGTTCGAGGGTTTCGTCCACGACATCGAGAAGCGCAAGGGGGCGGAGGAGTCCATCCAGAAGTTGTTGCTCGCGGTGGAGCAGGCGCAGGACGCCATCTTCATGACCGACTCGAACGGAGCGATCACCTACGTCAACCCCGCTTTCGAAAGGAGCTACGGGTATTCAAGGCAGGAAACGCTCGGAAAGACCCCCAGGATCCTGAAGAGCGGCCAGCACGACCAGGCCTACTACGAACGCTTCTGGGAAAAGCTGCTGGAGGGCGAATCCATCCGGGAAGAGTTCGTCAACAAGAGACGCGATGGCCAGCTCGTCACCGTGGAAGCATCCGTCAGTCCCGTCCTGGACGCACAGGGAAGGCGCGTCGGCTTCATCGCGGTGCAGGCCGACATCACCGAGCGCAAGCGGGCGGAGGAATCCCTCTGGGAAAGCGAGCAGCGCTATCGGTCGCTCTTCGAATCCATGCTTCATGGATACGCCTACTGCGAGGTGCTTTTCGAGAACGGAGAACCGCGGGACTTCGTCTACCTCGATGTGAACAAAGCCTTCGAGAAACTGACCGGATTGAAGGACGTCGTCGGAAGAAAAGCCACTGAAGTCATTCCCGGGATACGGGACTCGAGTCCGGATCTGTTCCAGAAATATGGCAAGGTCGCTCTGACGGGAATCCCGGAGAATTTCGAGATCTGTCTCGAGACCCTTGGAATCTGGTTCTCCATCTCCGCCTACAGCCCGGAGAAGGGACGCTTCGTCGCTCTGTTCGACAACATCACCGACAGGAAGCGGGCGGAGGACTCTCTGCGCCGGGGTGAGAAGCGCTGGCGGGCCCTCATGGAGAACGCCGGCGACGCCATTCTCATCATGAGCCCGGACGGCACGGTCGTCGAGGTCAACCGCGCGGCCGAGCGGCTCTTCGGCCGCGCGCAGGAGGGACTCATCGGCCGCCAATTCCTCGAGTTTCTGCCAGCCGAAGAGCGCGCGGCGATACGGCAGCACTTCGGGCAGATGCTGGCCGGCGGCCCCGCGCGTGACGAGAATCGGCATGCCCTGAGGCCAGACGGCCAGAAGGTTCCGATCGAAGTCTCAGCGTCGCCCGTCGAGATCGGAGGAGACCAATTCGTCATCACGATCATTCGCGACGTCTCGGAACGGCAGCAGCTCGAGGAGCAATTGCGCCTTTCTCAGAAGATGGAGGCGGTCGGACAGCTTGCGGGAGGGGTCGCTCACGATTTCAACAACCTGCTGACGGCTATCCTGGGCTACGCGGAGATGCTCGCCTCACGGCCGGCGCTCGAGAGCGGGGCGCGCGAGGAGATCGGCGAGATCCAGAGTGCCGCCGGAAGGGCCGCGGGCCTGACGCGACAGCTTCTGGCGTTCAGCCGCAAGCAGGTACTGGAGCCCGTGGTGCTACGCGCCAACGATCTGGTTGCGGATCTCGAGAAGTTGTTGCGGCGCGTGATCGGCGAGGACGTGGACCTGGTGACGCGGCTCGACCCCTCCGTGGGCAACGTGCGCGCCGACCGGGGCCAGCTCGAGCAGGTGATCATGAACCTGGTCGTCAACGCGCGCGATGCGATGCCGCGCGGGGGCAAGCTGACGATCGAAACGGCGAACGCCGACCTCGACGAGGGGTACGCGCAGCGCCATGCTTCGGTTCGACCGGGCCGTTACGTCATGGTGGCGGTCAGCGACACGGGAACCGGCATGGACGAGGCGACCGCGGAGCGCATCTTCGAGCCGTTCTTCACGACGAAGGAGAAGGGGAAGGGAACGGGGCTGGGACTTTCGACGGTCTACGGGATCGTCAAGCAGTCGGGCGGCAACATCTGGGTCTACAGCGAGCCCGGAAAGGGAACGACCTTCAAGGTGTATCTGCCGAGAGTGGAGGATGTCGCCGCGGAAGGCGTGGCGCGCCCGGCGGACCCGCTTCCCGCCCGGGGGAACGAGACGATCCTCCTCGTCGAGGACGAGGGGTCGGTCCGCACGCTCGCGCGCCGGATCCTCGAGAAGCACGGCTATCGCGTGCTCGAGGCCCCGAACGGAATCGAGGCGGAGAAGCTCGCCGCGGAGAGTCCGGAGAAGATCGACGTACTTCTGACCGACCTCGTGATGCCCGACATGGCGGGAACGGAGCTTGCCTCCCGCCTGCAGGGCAGGCATCCGACGATCCGAGTGCTGTTCATGTCCGGATACACGGACGACGCGGTCGTACGGAACGGAATGCTCGGGCGAGGGCGCGCCTTTCTCCAGAAGCCGTTCACGCCGGCGATGCTTCTGCGAAGGGTCCGGGACGTTCTGGCCTGAGGGAATCTCGAAATTGCGCCCCTTCTCGAGAGTCCGCTAGGATGCCGCGGCGCGGCGCGCCGCGAGGGGGAGTGCGATGACGCTGGTTGCGAATAGACGGATCGGGGTTCTCTTCGGCATGGAGGACACGTTTCCCTGGGCCCTGATGAACGAGATCAACGAGCTCGCGAAGAAAAGCGGCGACGCGATCGAAAGCGGCCCGGTGAAGATCTCGCACCTCGCGCAGGAGCAGTCCTTCGAGGATGCCGTGATCCTGGATCGGATCAGCCACGAGGTCCCTTTTTACCGAACCTTCCTGAAGTGCGCCGTCGCCCGCGGTGTCGAGGTCGTGAACAACCCGATCTGGTGGTCGGCCGACGACAAGTTCTTCGACAACGTCGTCGCGCTCGCGGCGGGAGTCGCCGTGCCGAAGACGGTCCTTCTGCCGCACAAGGAGCGCCCGCCGAACACGACCGAGAGATCCTTCCGAAACCTGGACATGGTCGACTGGGACCGGGTGTTCTCCCACCTCGGTTTCCCGGTCTTCCTGAAGCCGGCTCACGGCGGCGGATGGAAGGACGTCTACAAGTGCGACACGCCGGAGGAGTTCTTTCTCGCGTACGACAAGACGCGCGACCTCGAGATGATGGCGCAGGAAGCCATCGAGTTCACCGACTACTACCGCTGCTACGTCGTGGGCCGCAAGAGCGTCAGGATCATGGGATACGCCCCGAAGGAGCCGCACCACCTCCGCTACGAGGCGGCGCGCGGCAGGATCGCCCCGCCGGCGATCGCCGAACGCATGACGGCTGGCGCCCTCGCGCTCTGCGAGGCTCTCGGGTACGACCTGAACACCGTGGAATTCGCCGTGCGCGACGAGATCCCCTACGCGATCGACTTCATGAACTGCGCGCCCGATGCCGACGTGGCCTCCGTCGGAGAGGAGAATTTCCGGTGGATCGTGCGCACGATGGCCGAATACCTCGTCGATCGCGCCAGGCATCCGCGCGCCTTCGAGAGCACGGGAACGTGGCCGAGCCTGCTCGGTCTCACGAGATGAGCCGGGGCTCCTCCCTCGCGAAGGGACGCTACGTCTCAGGCTGAGCCGCTCTTCACGGCCGGGGAGGTCGCGCGCGCGGCGGGGACGGCTGCGCCGCCGGCGGCGCCGGAGGGCTTTCCCTCCGTCTCAACGGACACCCGGCTCGTTCGGGAGGCGGCGCTTTTCGTCGCGCTGAAGGGCGAGCGCTTCGACGCGCACGACCTCCTCGCCGAGGCAAGGGCCAGGGGGGCGGGAGCCGCGGTCGTCCGGAGAGGCACTCCGCTCGTCCCGGGTCTCCCGCTCTTCGAGGTGGAGGACACACTCCGGGCGCTCGGCGCTCTCGCGGGCTTTCACCGGCAGCGGTTCCGGATCCCGGTCGGCGCCGTCGCGGGCTCGAACGGCAAGACGACGACGAAGGAGATGCTCGCGGCGATCCTGAGGACGCGCGGGCCCGCGCTCGCGACGGAAGGGAACCTCAACAACGAGGTCGGCGTCCCGCTCACGCTGTTCCGGCTGTCGGGCGAGCACCGCGCCGCCGTCCTCGAGCTCGGGATGTCCGCGCCCGGCGAGCTCCAACGGCTCACCCAGATCGCGAAGCCGGACGCGGGGGTCGTGACACTCGTCGCGGCCGAGCACCTCGAGTTCCTGAAGGACCTCGACGGCGTCGCCGAGGCGGAGGGCGAGCTGTATCGCGGACTCCTCCCGGGCTCCATCGCGGTCGTGAACGCGGACGACGCGCGCTGCATGGCTCAGGCGGAGCGCGTGGCGAGCGGCGTGAAGAAAGTTTTTTTTGGTAAGAGCCCTTGGGCGGACGTTCGTCTTTCTCGGATCACGGCTCTTGGCGTGAAAGGTCAAGAGATTTGCTTAGAAGGGGAAGAGTGGGATGGCCGTTCCGCGAGCGGGCGCCTCGGTGGAAACCTACAGCCCCGCAGAGTCACCGTCAGGCTGGGGTTCGTGGGGGAGCACAACGCGATGAATGCCGCGGCCGCGGCCGCCGTCGCTCTTTCTCTCACTTGCTCATTCGACGAGATCTCGCGCGGCCTTGCCGCCGCGAAGCCCGATTCTCATCGCTCGAGCGTCGTCCGGGCTCCCTCGGGCCTCACGATTCTCGACGACTGCTACAACGCCTCGCCCGCCTCGATGGAGGCCGCCCTCGCGACGCTGAAGACACTCACGGCCGGGCAGGGCCGGGCCGTCGCCGTCCTCGGCGACATGCTGGAGCTCGGAGCAGCGGAGCAGGACGCGCACCGGGAGGTGGGCCGCCGGGCGCGCGAGTCAGGCGTCGCCGTCGCCGCATTCTTCGGTCCTCGTTCTTCTCTTACTTTCGAAGAATTCTCTTCTTCGCCTTCTCCTTCTTCTTCCGCCCACTTCACCGATATCGAGCCGCTCCTCGCGTGGCTGAAGCCGCAGCTCGCGCCGGGAGACTTCCTCCTTGTCAAGGGGAGCCGCGGCATGAAGCTCGAGCGCGTCGTGGACGCGCTCGCCGCGGCGGAGGGGCGACCCTCATGAAGATCCGAACGGCTGCGCTGGCCACCCTGGTCGTGGTGGGGTGCGCGGACGGCCAAACGATGTCGATCGAGGAGTACGAGCCCAGGTCCACGCTCGCGGTCCCGGAGCACCGGATCACGCGGGCGAAGTACCCGTTCGTCGACGTGCACAACCATCAGAACATCGGCATGTCGAAGGAGGAGCTCGACCGCCTCGTGAAGGACATGGACGCCCTGAACATGCGCGTCATGGTCAATCTGAGCGGGCGGAGCGGCGAGGCTCTCGCGAAGGGCGTGAAGACCGCGGTGATCCATCCCGGCCGGATGCTGACCTTCGCGAACCTCGACCTGGCGGGAATCGATGCGCCCGGCTGGGGCACTCGTGCCGCCGCGCAGCTCACGGAGGACATGAAGGCAGGCGCGAAGGGCCTGAAGATCTTCAAGAACTTCGGCATGACGGTGAAAGACGGGAAGGGCCAGAGGGTTCACGTCGACGACCCGCGCCTCGACCCGGTCTTCGAGAAGTGCGCCGAGCTGAAGATCCCCGTCCTCATTCACACGGCCGAGCCCGCGTCGTTTTTCGAGCCCCAGGACCGCTTCAACGAGCGCTGGCTCGAGCTCAAGCAGTTCCCGGGAAGAGCACGCCCGCCGGATCAATTCCCGCCCTGGGAGACGCTCATCGGCGAGCAGCATCGCCTCTTCGCGCGCCACCCACACACCGTATTCATCGATGCGCACCTGGGCTGGATGGGCGGGAATCTGGCCCGGCTCGGGAAGCTCCTCGACGAGCGCCCGAACGTCTACACGGAAATCGGCGCGGTCCTCGCCGAGCTCGGGCGTCAGCCTCGCTTCGCGCGGGAGTGGTTCGTGAGGTACCAGGACCGTGTCCTCTTCGGTAAGGACACCTGGGCGCCGGAGGAGTACCACGTCTACTTTCGCTTGCTGGAGACAGCCGACGAGTACTTCGACTACTACAGGAAGCGGCACGCGTTCTGGAAGATGTACGGTCTCGACCTGCCGGACGAGGTGCTCAGGAAGCTCTACTACAAGAACGCCTTGCGGATCCTTCCCGGTCTCGACGGTTCCGGCTTTCCGAAGTAAATCCGCCGGGCGACGATCAGGATGTCTTCTTCGGGCGGGCGTGGAAGATCTTATTGATGATCTTCCACTGACCGTCGATCTTCAGCATCGACAGGTAGTCGGTCAGGAAGGCGTTCGGATAGTCCAGCTCGACCTTCACCACCGCGGTGTCGCCGGTGATGTCCACGCTGACGATGCGGCGCTTCCTCTGCGCCTCGTCGGCGGCAGGCTTTCCCGTCGCTCCCGCGATGTAGTCGGCGCTCGTGCGCTGCGCGAGAGCGCCCTCCTTGATCCAGAACAGTTTCGCCTCGGAGTGAAAGGCCTTGCGGAACTCGTCGGGGTCGCCGGTCGCATGTCCCTTCAGGTAATGGCCGGCAGCCGCGCGGACGCCTTCCTCTTCGTTTGGGTCGGCCCGGAGGTCGAGAGCGGCGGCGAGACCGAGCGAGACGATGACGAACGTGGCGATCTTGCGGAAGGTCATGGTCTCTCCTTTCGGCCGCAGGCGAAGGCTCCCGGGGCCGCGTGTCCCGATCGTAACCCGGCAGAACAGATGACGAGGCGCACGTACCCGAATCGAATCCGTCTCCATGCGTCTTCACAGTCCCGTCTTCACAGTCCTTCTCCGCGGTTCAGGAAAGCGTCTGCGAGCGGACCGCCTTCTCCTGGTCCTCGCGGAACTTCCAGAGCTTCGCGCGGAGCTTCGGATCTTCGAGCGCGAGGATCGCGACGGCAAGCAGGGCGGCGTTCACGGCGCCGGACTTTCCGATTCCGAGCGTTCCGACGGGGACGCCGGCGGGCATCTGGACCGTCGAAAGGAGGGAGTCGAGGCCTTTCAGGGAAACG
>JAMQPJ010000624.1 GCA_023717585.1 Thermoanaerobaculia bacterium | reverse complement strand
CCTCGACACGATCCTGCGCCGCCTCTCGACCTACATCGAGAAGGCCGTCAAGCTGAAGGCCCA
Organism: Thermoanaerobaculia bacterium; assembly: GCA_023717585.1. GTDB lineage: Bacteria > Acidobacteriota > Thermoanaerobaculia > UBA5066 > UBA5066 > Fen-183. Next base: position 10,340 of record JAMQPJ010000624.1, on the reverse strand, counting down.
GGTCAAGACGGCTCTCATCTACCCCGTCGCCGTCCTGTCGGTCGCGGCCATCGTCGTCTTCATCATCTTGTGGAAGGTCATTCCGACCTTCGCCTCCCTGTTCGCGGCCCTCGGCGCCGAACTGCCCCTCCCGACGCGCCTCGTCATCAAGGCCTCGAACTTCGTGGCGAGCTACATCGTCTTCATCATCGCCGGGTTCTTCGCCTTCGGGTACTTCCTGAAGCGCTACTACGCCACGTATCGGGGCCGGCGGGTGATCGACGGCCTCATCCTGAAGACGCCGATCCTCGGCGACATCATGAAGAAGATCGCCGTCGCCCGTTTCTGCCGCACGCTTGCGACACTCACCGCCTCGGGCGTGCCGATCCTCGACGGCCTCGAAATCACGGCCAAGACCGCGGGAAACGCGATCGTCGAGGACGCGATCATGGGCGTGAGAAAGTCGGTCGAGGCCGGTCGCACCATCGCCGAGCCGCTCGGCGAGACGAAGGTCTTCCCGTCGATGGTCGTGCAGATGATCGGAGTCGGCGAGCAGACAGGCGCCCTGGATGCGATGCTGAACAAGATCGCCGAGTTCTACGAGGAAGAGGTCGACAACGCGGTCACCGGCCTCATGAAGCTCATGGAGCCCGTGATGATCGCGATCCTCGGCACGGTCATCGGGACGATCGTCATCGCGATGTACATGCCGATGTTCGACCTGATCAGTAAAATCAATTAGTAGACTCTTCTCATGAGTTCCGGGCGGATGCGGGCCTTCGAGCCGCTGCACTCGATGCTGCGGGCTTTCGTCGTCCTGCGCGTCATCATCGTCTCGACGCTCCTGCTCTCGGCATTCCTCATCCAGATCACGTTCTCGACCGCGCTGCCGCTCAACTCGATCTACTATCTCGCCGCCTTCGCCTACTCGATCTCCATCGTCGCGATCCTGTCGCTCGACAGGATTTCCGCCGAGACCAACGCGGGCGTCCAGCTTTTCGGCGACCTCGTCGTCATCACGGGCCTCGTGTACGTCTCGGGCGGGCCCGACTCGAGCTTCACCTTCCTCTACCTCAGCACCGTCTCGGCGGGCTCCATCCTGCTCGGCCGGCGGGGCGGGCTGGCGACGGCAGGCCTCGCGGCGGTCTTCTACGCCGTCCTCGTCGATCTCATGTTTTTCGACGTCGTGAAGCCGGTCGAGACGGGCGAGCGCACGCGGCAGATGTGGAATCTGCCGGCCCTCGTGGGAAACGTGGGGCTCAACGTCGCGGCCTTCGTCGCGACCGCGCTCCTCGTCTCGGTCGCGTCCGAGAAGCTGCGCGAGGCGCGGGCCGACGTGGAACGCCGGAAGGCCGAGATCGCGCGCCTCCAGTCGCTGCACTCCTCGGTTCTGACGTCGATGTCCTCGGGCGTGCTCACGACCGACCTCGACGGCCGCGTCACGTACGCGAATCGCGCGGCGCAGGAGCTCCTCGGGGCGCCGTCCCTCGACCTCGTGGGCAGGCCGCTCCTCAGCCTCGGGCTTCTCGGCGAGGCCGACTGGAAGAGGATCGCGGCATCGGGCTCGGAGATCCTCCGGTTCGAGAACGCCCGCCCCTCGGGCGCGATCGAGGACTATTTCGGAATCTCGGCCACGGCGCTGAGGGACGGTTCGGGATACACGATCGGACGGATCCTCATCTTCCAGAACCTCACCGAGCTCAAACGCCTCGAGGGGGAGATCCGCCTCAAGGACAAGCTCGCCGCCGTCGGCGAGCTCGCGGCGGGGATCGCGCACGAGATTCGCAATCCGCTCGCTTCGATCTCCGGTTCGGTCCAGGTTCTGAAGAACTCCTCCTCGCCCGGGTCGCCCGAGGAGCGGTTGATGGAGATCGTCGTCGCCGAGTCGCAGCGCCTCTCCTCGATCCTGGAGGATTTTCTCCGGTACGTGCGCCCGAAGGAGCGCGCCGCCGAGCCGGTCGACGCCCCCGCCGCCCTCGACGACGTTCTCACGCTGCTCGCGCACGGAGACGAAGCCTCGCCCAACCACCGCCTCGTGAAGGACTTCGACCCGCCCTCGGTCGTCGTTCAGGCGGACCCGGGACAGCTCCGGCAGATCTTCTGGAACGTCTCGCGCAACGCCCTTGCTGCGATGCCGCGGGGCGGCACGCTCACCGTCTCGGCGCGCCTTCTGGGCGGGTCCTGGAACGTGTCGTTCACCGACGAAGGCCAGGGGATGACGGCCAGCGAGCGGGGCCGCCTCTTCACGCCCTTCGCGCACAGCTTTCCCGGCGGGACCGGCCTCGGCCTCGCGATCGTCTACCGGATCGTCGAGGAGCACGGCGGCACGATCCGCGTGGACACTTCGCCCGGACGCGGCACGACCGTCTCGATTTCGCTTCCCCTCGCCGGGCCGGCGTCCGAAGCTTTCGATCCCGCCGAACCCGGGCTCACCACGACGGAGGTCTCATGACGGCCGAACAAGGCCCCCACCTTCTCGTCATCGATGACGAAGCCGGCATCCGGGAGATGCTCACGATCCTCTTCCAGAAGGACGGCTACCGGGTCACGTCGGCGCGCGGCTGCGTCGAAGGCCTCGCGGCCCTCGAAGCGACGTCGCCCGACCTCGTAATGACCGACCTGAAGATGCCGGACGGTACGGGCCTCGACGTCCTCGCCCGGGTGCGCGAGTCGAATCGCGATACCCCCGTGATCATGATCACGGCGTACTCGTCCACGAAGACGGCCGTCGAGGCCCTCAAGGCCGGCGCTTACGACTACATCGCGAAGCCGTTCGACGTCGAGGAGCTCAAGCACGTCGTCGCGCGAGCCCTCGAGAAGAAGCGGCTCGTCGAGGAGAACGTCGCTCTCAAGGAGAGGGCCGAAGGACGTGCGGCGGCGGGAGTCGTAGGTATCTCGCGGAAGATGCGCGCGCTGTTCGACCTCATCTCGCGCATCGGCAAGACGACCTCGACGGTCCTCATCAACGGCGAGTCGGGCACCGGGAAAGAGCTCATCGCCCGGGCGATCCACCAGGCCTCGGCGCGGGCCACGCGGCCCTTCATCTCGATCAACTGCGGCGCCATGCCCGAGAACCTTCTCGAGTCGGAGCTGTTCGGCCACGAGCGCGGCGCGTTCACCGGCGCCGTCAAGGAGAAGAAAGGGCTCTTCCACGAAGCGGAGGGGGGCACGCTCTTCCTCGACGAGATCGGCGAAACGTCGGTCACGATGCAGGTGAAGCTCCTCCGCGCGCTGCAGGAACGCGTCGTGCGCCGCGTGGGCGGCAACACCGAGGAGCCGATCGACGTCCGGATCATCTGCGCCACGAACAAGGACCTGCAGAAGAAAATCACCGACGGGACGTTCCGCGAAGACCTCTACTACCGCATCAACGTCATTCCCGTCGCGCTTCCGCCGCTGCGCGAGCGCCGCGACGACATCCCGCACCTCGTGCGGCACTTCCTGAAGAAGGTCTCTCTGGAACAGGGAATCGACGAGAAGCGGATCACGACGGAGACGCTTCGGCTCCTGGAGGCGTACGCGTGGCCCGGGAACGTGCGCGAGCTCGAGAACCTCATCGAGCGCACCGTCGCCCTCGAGCCGTCGGACGTCATCACGACGGCGGCCCTGCCGGAGGTCTTTCTGCATCCGGCGGGCCTGCCGCCTGCGTCCTCCCTCGAAGGCTTCGATCTCCCCTCCGACGGCCTCGACCTCGAGGTCTACCTCGAATGGCTGGGCAAGCGCCTGATGCAGCAGGCGCTCGAGAGGACCGGCGGCGTGCAGATCCGCGCTGCCGAGCTGCTCCGCATGTCCGAGCGCTCGTTCCGCTACTACGCGAAGAAGTACGGCATCCGAAGGGACGGCGAGGAGACGACGGAGGTGCAGGCGATGCCGCCATCCTCCATCGAGGAATCTTGACCGATCGACGCGCCGCCTGCGGGCTCCTCGCCGTGCTTTTCGCGGCCGCCTGCGCGAAGCCGGCGACTTCCCCGGGAGCCTCGCCGGCCGCGCTGGCGACCGCCGGGGCGGCCGGAGCAGCCGCGACCTCGGCTCCGCGCGTCGTCCTCCCCTCCGGCGCGGCGATCACCGTGGAAATCGCCGTGACGGATCAGGAGAAGGCGCAGGGCCTCATGTTCCGCGAGTCGATGCCGAAGGACGCCGGAATGGTGTTTCCCTTCGACGGCCTCGAAATCCGTCCTTTCTGGATGAAGAACTGCCACTTCCCTCTCGACCTCGTCTACGCGACGAGGGACGGCACGGTCGTCGACGTCCTCAGGAACGTGCCGCCCTGCGCCCCCGATCCCGCGCCGTGCGACGCCGTCACTCCGAAGGCGAAGGCGGACACCGTTCTCGAGGTCAACGCGGGCGTCGCCGACGCGCACGGCGCGGTTCCCGGAGCGAGGCTGAAGTGGGTGGGAATTCCGGGACGGTGAACCGGAGGAGATCGTTCGTAATACGCTTCTTGGATCGATCAGTTAGATGTATTACGACCTCTCCATGGCGCCTGGATGCTCCGTACGAACGTCGTGCCTCTGAGCGAGACGCTCGCCCTCGAGGCGGCCGACACGAGCCTCGAGGGACTCCCCGGCGTCGTGCTCCTTTCGAAGAAGAGGAGCTGATCCCGCCGGGAGCAGGGACCGCCGTGGGTTCACCCGACTGGCCCACACTCCCAATCGTGCATTCGATACGCGGCAAGGTTCTCCTGGCAGTTGGCCTCTTCGCGCTGGGAGGGCGGCTTCGGGCGGCCTCACCCTGCAACGTTACGCCCTATGGGAACGGCCTCATTTACGACTGCGTTTCGTCCTCTCATCACATGACCTCGTACCCATCCGGGGGCCCCGAGTCGGCCGCCTGGGCGATCCGGGTCACGGGCCGGCTCGCGGGCAGCCCCGACGTCTTCGACACGACGATCAACACGGTCTCTCCGCCGGAGTCGACTCCCGCAGTCGCCGCAACGTTCGAAGAGGCGAAACACGCCATTGCCGCAGCTGCGGGACGCGCCGTTCCGATCACGGGACCCACACTCGTCGATTCGGCGACGGTGCCCGCTAACGCGAAGCCTCTCGCCAACGTCGTCCGAAGCACGACCTCGATGCAAAGCTTCCATTTTTCTCCCGTGTTGTTTGGCGACTATTGCGTGGGCGACCTTGGCGACCTCCCGGCCTCACCGGTGGAATCGACATTCAAGGCACCGTGTGCCGCCACCGCCACGATGGTTCACTTGCGATGCTTCGGATTCAACTTTTGTAGCGTCATCGCGGACCGGCTCCACGACGTGCACACGCATACGGCCACGGAGCTGTACTCGACCCTGATCGTCACCGGCACGCTCACGACCTCTCATTACAAGCTGGTGGGCGAGGGCGCGCCCTCGACGCTAACCGTCCCGATCGTTCTCTCGCCCACTGGCGGGTCGGCCTTCACGTCCGAGCTCACGCTCACGAACCGCGGCGCGACCGACGCACAGGTCTCCTACCTCTACACGCCCGCCTTCGGCGGGCCGGGCAGCGCCGGCACGGACATGCTGCCCGCAGAGCGGCAGCGCGTCATCCCCGACGCAATCGCGTACCTCGAGGGCCTGGGCGTCACGAACACAGGAAGCGCCGGCACGCTTCGCATCACCTTCGAAGGCCTCTCGGCGCTCGACGCGGCGTCTGCAATGGTCCGGACGACAGCGGCCGTCCCCGAAGGTCGCGCCGGGCTCTCGTACTCCGGGCTCGCGTCGTGGAAGCTCCTGTCGGCTCCCGCGTACCTCTGCGGCCTGCGCCAAAACGCGACCGACCGGTCAAACGTCGCCGTCCTCAACGCCGGCTCCCCCGCCGACGGAGACGTCCGCCTGCGCCTGACCGTCTTCTCCGGAGATCCGGCCGATCCCCGGTCGAAGGCGCTTCCCGACATCACGCTCTCGCCTGGCGGCTTCACACAGATCTCCGGCATCCTCGTCTCGAATGGCCTCGCCCTCCCAAGTGGCTACGTGAAGGTCGAGAGGGTCTCCGGCGGGGCTCCCTTCTACTCATACGGCGTCATCAACGACCAGATCACGTCCGACGGCTCCTTCGTCGAGCCCGTCGCGGCGAGCCCCGTCTCTCCAATCTCTTCCATGACGGTGCCCGCCCTCGTCGAGACGTCCGCGTACGAGACCGAGCTCATCCTCACGAACGTCTCGTCGGCTCCACGCACGCTGCGCTTCACGTGGGCCTCACCGTCTTTGACAGGAGGTCAGGCGGCCTTCTCGATCGCGCTCCTCCCCGGCGAGCAGCAGTTACTCCCGGCCTTCGTCCAGCTTCTGCGCGAGCGCGGCGTCGTGACGAACCTGCTCGGCCCGTCATTCGCCGGTGCCCTCTTCGCCTTAGACGACTCCGGCGACCTGCGCGGCATCTCCATTGCCGCGCGCATCACGACCAAAACCGGCGGAGGCCGATTCGGAGTCTTCTTGCCCGCGTACCCGAGCGGATCCGAGGCGACGACCTCGGCCTGGCTCTACGGACTCCAGCAGAATGCCGAGACGCGATCGAATCTCGCCCTCGTCAACACGGGGGCGGCCGACGCCTCGCCGTCCACTTTCCGCATCGATCTCTTTGACGGAGCCACGGGCGTCAAGACCGGCTCCCTCGTGACGACCGTCCCCGCGCGGGGCTTCGTCCAGATCGACCGCATCCTTGCGGTTTACGCTCCTGGCACGGGCGATGGCTGCGCGCTCGTGACGAAGATCTCCGGCGACAATCCCTTCCTCGCCTATGCCGTCCTCAACGACGGCGCCGAGCCTGGCCGGCGCAGCGGGGACGGCGCATTCGTCACAGCGAGCATTCCGGCCTCGTAGGGGCGTTAGGCGGCTCCCCGCTCACACGTAGCCGACTTCCGGGGAAAGAGGAATGGCGCTTCGCATGAACGAACCGCTCCCGCGCCCGACGCTCCGGCCCCGCTCGTCGACGAGCTCCGCCTCCGCGATGAAGAGGTTCCGGGACCGATTCACGACGCGTCCGGTGGCCGACATGATGCCTGCCGTCACCGGCCGCGTGAGGTAGATGTTGTACGTGACCGTGAGCACGAACACGTCCGTCACGAGGGAGTTCACGGCGAAGAACGCGGCATCGTCGAGGGCTTTGAAGTAGACCGAGCCGTGGACGGCGTGCGCCGCGTGGAAGAAATCGGGGCGAACCGGGATCGAAACTTCGGCCTGCCCCTCGCGAACGGTCATGCGCGGCGCGAAGTAGGCGTTGATGGGCGCCGACGCATACATTCGCTCGAGCTTCCTGAAGTGGTCGTCAGAATTCATGGGTATTCGTGGAACCGTAAGCAGACACCTGATGGGACGCCTTTATCCGCCTGCCCGCCGACGGAAGATATCTCAGTCCAAAGATCTTCCGGATGTTGAAGCGACGGTGAGAACTCTCCGCCGAAGCTCACTCCCAAACGTGCGTTGGATACTCGGCGCGACGCTCGTCGCAGTCGGCTTTTGCGTTTTCGGTCGGCAGGCCCAGGCCCAAACGTCACCTTGCTCGATCCAGCCCAACATCCCCTTCGCCGGACTGCGCTACACCTGCACGTCGACCTCGAGCCACACGATCGAACATACGGACGCACTGCGGGTCGCGACAAATGCGTGGCGGACCCGGATTACGGCGAGACGCGAGGGGGGCCCCGACGTTTTCGACGTGACCGTCGATTCGCTTTCGGCCCCTCTCGCCGACCCGGCCGTCCAGGCGGTGCTCACGGACGCGAATCTGAGCGTAGCCGGAACCGGGTACGGGGTGGCAAACCCGGCGCTCGTGTCGTCGTCGACCACCTCTGTGGACACGCTGCCGGTCTCGTCCGTCGTAACCCGGAACGCCTCAGTCGCACAGGTGTCCCTTTCGTCGTCCACCGCTTTGCGCGTCGTTTGCGTGGGGGACCTCGGCGACCTCGCCCAGACACCACCGCCGCTCCCCGAGGCCCCCAGCTGCTCGCCGGGCGCGTGGAAGGTCGAGCTCCGGCCCTCAGGCGTCTCCGGCATGCTGCCCGTTTCCGACCGCCTCGACGACACGAACACCCACACGCAGACCGACCGGTTCTCAACGCTCCTCGTGACCGGCGAGCTCACGACGTCGCACTTCGAGATCGTCGCGCATGCGTTGCCGAGCCCGCCCTGCCTGGCGACCCCGCGGCAGGGCACCATTGGCGCGGGAACCCACTACGAATGTAATTCGGCATCACGCCACGCGGTCCAGCACGACTCGACGACGTCATTCGCCACCAACGCGTGGTCGACGCGGATCACGGGACACCTCGCGGACGGCCCTCCGCTCTTCGACGTCACGATCAACGCCACCGTGAGTCCCGAACTCGACGATGCCGTCCTTCATGCGTTCGAGGACGCCCGGCGGACTGTCGCCGAAGCGGCCGGACCTGGCATCCCGGTGACGGGTCCGATGCGTCTGTCGTCGTCTGCGCGGCCAGTCACGGACGCTTATCTGCCCGGCGCCGCGAAGGTCCTCCGGCTGAAGTACCTGCTGAATGCCTCATCAGGCTTAACCGAGTCGGCAGTCTGCGTCGGAGACTTCGGGGATCTGATCCAGCCGCCGGACTTGTTCCCAAGACCTCCCTGTCCTCTCGGTGCGCCCTCTGCAATGCTCAGTCCCTCGCGGTTCAGTACCTGTGGTGGTTTCATTATTCTTATCTGTCGCTTTTTCTACGACGAGGTCGTCTCCACGCACGTCCATACGCAGCGAGATGTGTACGCGGGGATATATGTTACCGGCACCCTCACGACTTCTCACTACGAGCTCGTCGCGGAAGGAACGACCTCGACCCTAATCGTCCCGATCATCCTCTCGCCCACCGGCGGCTCGGCCTTCACGTCCGAGCTCACGCTCACGAACCGCGGCGCGACCGACGCACAGGTCTCCTACCTCTACACGCCCGCCTTCGGCGGAGCTGCCGGCACCGCCACGGATACGCTGCCCGCGGAACGTCAGCGCGTCATTCCCGACGCGATCGCGTACCTCGAAGGCCTCGGCGTCACGAATGCCGGCAGCGGCGGAACTCTGCGCATCACCTTCTCGGACCACTCCTCGGCCGACGTCGTCTCCGCCACCGTCCGCACGACGGTACTGGTGCCCGGCGGTCGTGCCGGCCTCGCGTATGCGGGACTGCCGCCGTCCAGACTGCTCTCGCAGCCCGTCTTTCTCTGCGGCCTGCGCCAGGATGCAACCGACCGCTCAAACGTCGCCGTCCTCAACGCCGGCGATTCCGGCGACGGCGACGTCACGCTGCGCCTGACCGTCTTCTCAGGCGATCCGGCCGATTCCCAATCGAAGGTGCTTCCCGACGTCACGCTCTCACCCGGCGGCTTCGTACAGATCTCCGGCATCCTCGTCTCGAATGGCCTCGCCCTTTCAAACGGCTACGCCAAGGTCGAACGTATCTCGGGTACGGCCCCCTTTTACGCCTACGGCGTCATCAACGACCAGATCACGTCCGACGGATCCTTCGTCGAGCCCGTCGCGGCGAGCCCCGTCTCTCCGATTACCTCGATGACGCTGCCGGCGCTCGTCGAAACGTCCGCTTACGAGACCGAGCTCATCCTCACGAACGTCTCGTCCTCTCCGCGCACGCTGCGCTTCACGTGGGTCTCGCCTTCGCTGACAGGAGGTCAGGCGGCCTTCTCGATCGCGCTCCTCCCGGGCGAGCAACAGATCCTCCCGGCGCTCGTCCAGCTCCTGCGCGACCGAAACGTCGTGACGATTCCATTCGGACCTTCCCTCGCGGGCGCCCTTTTCGTCTCGGACGAATCCGGCGACCTGCGCGGCGTTTCGGTCGCGGCGCGCATCACGACCATAACCGCCGGAGGTCGTTTTGGCGTCTTCGTGCCCGCGTACCCGGGCGGATCCGAGGCGACGACCTCGGCCTGGCTCTACGGCCTCCAGCAGAACGCCGAGACGCGCTCGAACGTCGCCCTCGTCAACACGGGCTCTACCGACGCTTCGCCCTCCACGTTTCGTATCGACCTCTTCGACGGAGCCACGGGCGCCAAGGCAGGCTCCCTCGTTTCGAGCGTCCCGGCGAGGAGCGTCGTGCAGATCGACCGCATCCTCGCGAGTTACGCTCCTGGCACGAGCAGCGGCTACGCCCTCGTGACGAAGATCTCCGGAAACAATCCGTTCCTCGCGTATGCCGTTCTCAACGACGGCGCCGAGCCGGGCCAGCGCAGCGGAGACGGCGCATTCGTCACAGCGAGCATCCCTTCGCCCTGAGTCTTCCTAGCCCCCCGGCACGAACCGGAACAGGCCGCGGCCGATCGTCGCGAGGTACAGGCCCGACGCGGTGCGCGGGTCGCCCGCCCAACCCGCGACGACGAGGCCGGTTTCCGGCATCGTCACGGCGACTCCGCCGTCGGCGTCGTC
>JAMQPJ010000610.1 GCA_023717585.1 Thermoanaerobaculia bacterium | reverse complement strand
TGATGACGGCCGTCCGCAACTACATCAAGGTCCCGCCGAACAGGGTCGCCGTGTTCTACGGGCGAAAGCACCGGACACCCGACGGGAAGCTCGTCGGATTCCGCCTCGTGACCGGGGGCGCGGGCTGGAAATGGCCCGTCCTGGAGAACGTCACGTACCTCGACCTGAGTGTTTTCCCGATCGACCTCGACGTGCGCGACGTGCCGAACATCGACGGCGTTCTCGTGAGCGTCCAGGCGGTCGCGAACGTGAAGGTTCGCAGCGACGAGCAGTCGCTCACGGCGGCCGCCGAACGTTTTCTGGGATCGACGCCTACCGAGATCAAGCAGATCGCGTACAAGAATCTGGAAGGGCACCTGCGCTCGATCGTCGGCCGCCTCACGGTCGAGGAAGTCGTCCGCGACCGCTCCAAGTTCAATCAGGAAGTCCTGATGGAGGCGACGTCGGACCTCGCGAAGATCGGTCTCGGCGTCGACGTCCTCACGATCCAGAAGGTCAGCGATTCCGAGGGTTACATCGAGGCGCTCGGCAAGAAACGAACCGCCGAGGTGAAGCGCGACGCGCAGATCGGCGAGGCGAACGCGGCGCGCGAGGCCACGATCCAGTCCACCACGGCTCTCCGGGAGGGCAAGGAGAAGGAGAACGAAAACCTCGCGCTCGTCGCCCTGGCCGAAAAGGAGCGGGATGTCCGCAAGGCGAAATACGAGGCGGACGTCCTCTCCCAGCAGGCCACGGCCAAGCAGGCGGGACCGCTGGCCGACGCGCAGGCACGGCAGCAGGTCGTCGAGCAGGAAGTGGCCGTCGAGCTCATCCGGACCCGCAAGCAGACGGAAGTCGCCGAGGCCGACGCCCAGAAACGGGAGAAACAGCTCCTGTCGGAGATCGTCAAGCCCTCCGAGGCCCAGAAGCAGCAGATCATTCTCCAGGCCGAAGCCGCCAGGCAGCGGCAGATCCTCGAAGCCGAGGGCAAGAAGTCCGCGATCATCGCGATCGCCGACGGCGAGAAGCAGCGACTCGCGATGGAAGGCCTCGGCCAGGCGGAAGCGCTGCGGTCGAAGCTCCTCGCCGAGGCGGAGGGAAACAAGGCGAAGCTCCTCGCCGAGGCTGAAGGAAACAAGGCCAAGCTCCTCGCGGAAGCGGAGGGAATCAAGGCGAAGCTGCTGGCCGAGGCCGAGGGAGCGCTGAGAAAGGCCGAGGCCTTCGCGAAGCTGGACGACTCTTCCCGGGCGCTTCTCGTCCTGGAGAGGTTCCCGGAGATCATCAAGGCCTTCGCCCCAGTCGCCGCCGCCGTCGCGGCCCCCCTCGGAAACATCGACAAGCTGGTCATGATCGACTCGGGCGGGTCGGGAGACGGCAACAGCACGGTGAACCGCCTCGCGAGCACCGTGCCCACGACGATGTTCCAGGTGATGCAGGCGGCGCAGGCTCTCGGCCTGGACATGAGCGTCCTCCTGGGCAAGCTCGGGATCAAGGCGGAGGATGAGACGAAGGATGGGAAGAAGGGCTAAGAGGGCGCGATGGAGGGAATCGCGTTCAGGTCCGGGACGCCGTACACGGACAAGGGCAGCACGGTTCTCGTCGTCTCCTGCAGCAACAACGCCTTTCTTCCCTATCTCCGGGAGTTCCTGGAGAAGGAGCTCGTCCTCGCAGAAGGGACGTATGACCTCCTCCTCGTGCCCGGCGGCCCGCAATTCCTGCTGCTGACCGAATACCTGCCCAAATTCGCGTGGGTGGGCCGGAAGTGGATCACCTTCCTCGTGGAGCGCCACGGGCTGAACCGTATCGTCGTCGTCTCCCACGACGATTGCGTGTGGTATCAGGACGAGCGCCTGATCCCGGCCTTCGTCCTCAAGTTTGGTCACGACCCGATGAGCCTCGCAGAACGCCAGAAGCGCGATCTCGTCGAGGTCGTTTCCTCGTTGCGTGAGCTTCTTCCCGCCACGTCCGTGGAAGCATGGTTCGCGGAGAAAGGCGCCGACGGCTTCCTGACCTTCAGCCGGCGGTGACGTCCGGGATCACCGAAGCGCCGGGAAGGCCGCTAGAATCCCCTCGTGGTCATTGCGTTCTCGCTCGCTCTCGTTCTCGCGGCGCCGGTCTCGCCGAGTCCCGGGATCCCGTTTCCGCCGGGAGGCGTGATCGATCCCGTTCTCACGCAGGTCTTCACCGACCGCGCGGCGGCCGAGACGCGGACTGCGATCGCGCGGCTCGACGCGGACACGTCCCGGAGCGCCGCGGAGAAGGCCGAGCTCAGGAAACGGCTCGGGAAGCTTCGCATCGCGGTCTTCACGACGCCGAAGACGGTCGATGAGGCCGTGGCCGCCTACGAAAAGCAGGTCCCGGAGGCGCGGTTCATTTTCGCGGAGCGCAACCTCGAGGCCGACCTGGTGGAAGGGATGAAGAGCGGGGCAATCCAGGCGAACGCCTCCGCGGTGTCGAAGGCGGCGGGCCGGCGGGCGAGGTCCGCGCGCTGGAACCGCGCGGACGGTGCCCTCGAGATCGACATCGAGGACCGTCTGATCGATCCGCGCTCGGGGGCGATCCTCGAAAAGACGGTGGTGCTCGTCACGTCATTAGGGGATTGAGGCGGCCCAGGGTCGTCTCCGCTACTCGAAGTAGCCGTTCACGTCGACGATGAAATGCACCGTTCCGGGCGCGCCGTTGGAAATCCCCAAGGTGCCGCTCCCGTCTCCCGCGATCTTGATGATCGCGTTGTTCGCCCGCGTCTGTCCCGGCCGGAAGGCGATGGTGCTCGCGATGGGCACGGGCTGGTCTCCGGGATAGAGGACGAGGGAACCCGCGGCCGTCGGCTCGGTGACCGTAAGGTTGACGGACAGGGCGGTCGCGGTGCCGGGGATGCCGCATCGCCCGCCGAGCGGAAAGACACGCGAGGCGCCGGCGCCGAGCGCCGG
>JAMQPJ010000603.1 GCA_023717585.1 Thermoanaerobaculia bacterium | reverse complement strand
GACGACGCGCTCGAGGGTGACCTTAGGGGGCTCCTGCGCGTTCGTGGCTTGCGCGGCAGTCAGAAAAAAAGAGAAGAAGAAAAAGAAGAAGAAGAAAGAGAGATTTCTTAGAAGGTAAGAGGGAAAGACGCCCGAGCAGATGCCGCTTTCTCGCCCCGGCCGGCTCACCTGAATCCTCCTTCCGCGGGAAGCGGCGGGAACGGCGGGAGGTCCAGCGGCAGATGAGCGAGAGCGCGCCACGACGAAAGGTCCACGGGAGCCGCGGGATCCGGCGCGAGGACGACGGTCCTCCTGTCGGGCGGCAACACCTGGTCGCGGAGCGCGACGTTGACCGCGAACAGCGGATCCCGGAGATGGTAGGTCGGCATCTCGGTTCCCATCGTGTGGTTGCTGTCGACGGAGACCTTCAGAAGCGCCCCGAGATCGCGGCGCTCGTCCTCATCGAACGTCCCGGCCGCGATCTCGGCGAGCGAGGCCCGGACGGTCCTGCTTCCCAGGTCGTCTACGAAGAACTCGAGCGTCCCGCCCGGCGCCCGGACGCGCTCGCGCATCCCGTCGCAGGGCTGGGCGTCGGCCGCATTCGTGGAAGGCGGGTCGGCCCCCGACATCCACACCTCGAAGGCGGTCCGCGCCGAGGCGACCCGCTGCCAGGGCCGTTCTTCCTCCAGGTGGCCCTCGTCCACGAAGCCGAACGACGACTCGAGGACGTAGCGCGTCCCGGAGGGCAGGGCGACGAGGAGGATGTTGCGGGAGGGCCAGAAGCGCCGCTCCTTCTCGGTGAACCCCGCGTAGCGAAGGACGACCCAGCGCGCGCGGAGGACGGGCGGTGCGTCGCGCGGCGCCGTCTTCTCGCGAGCGACGAAGCTCACATCGCCCTGCAGGAAGGCCCGGCCCCGGAAGGCGTCGAACCAGTCCGGCTCCTCCGCCCGAATCGCGGCCGAGACCGCGCAGAACGCGAGAAGCAGCCCCCGCGCCTTCATAGATCCTTCTCTTCGACTCCGATCTCCCGCATGACGTCGAGGAGGGCCGCGTGCACGCCGGGCGCCGCCGCCAGGACGTTGCCGCGCGTGCGCCAGGTCGCCCCGCCCTCGAAGTCCGTGACGAGGCCGCCCGCCTCCGTGACGAGGAGGGCGCCCGCGGCCGAGTCCCACGGGGAGAGGCCGAACTCGAAGAAGCCGTCGAAGATTCCGCCCGCGACATAGGCGAGGTCCAGCGCGGCGCTGCCCGCGCGCCGGATCGAGCGCGACTTCATGAAGAGGGCGCGGAAAATCGAGAGATAGCGGTCGATCTTGTGCTGCTGGCGGAACGGAAATCCGGTCGCGAGTGCGGCGCCGTCGAGCCCGGGCCGCGGCGGCACGCGCAGCCGCTGGCCGTTCCGGAAAGCGCCGGACCCCCGCTCGGCGGTGAAGAGATCCTTCTTGACGGGGTCCCACACGACACCCGCCTCGAGAGCGCCGAGGAGACCCCGGCGCGTGCGCGCGATCGACACGCACCAGTGCGGGAAGCCGCGCACGAAGTTCGCCGTGCCGTCGAGCGGGTCCACGATCCACGAGGGCGCGGTCTCGTCCGCGCCCGACAGCCCCGTCTCTTCGCCGAGGAAGCGGTCCGACGGGAACGCTCCGAGGACGATGCGGCGGACGACCGCTTCGCTCTCGCGATCCGCGATCGAGACGACGTCGTTGAGGGCCTTCTCCTCCACGAGCGCCGGGTCGAGCCGGCCGAAGTGCCCGAGGAGGACCTCTCCGGCCTCGCGCGCCGCGGCGATCGCGGCATCGATCGCACGGGCGCGGGACCCGCTCAATGGAACACGGGCGGCTCGTCCTCTTCCGCCATCTTCTCGGAGGCGGCCTGGGCCTGCGTCGATTCCGGGAACCTCTCGACGATCTCGGCCCACACTTCGCGGGCGAGCCCGCGAACCCCCAGCTCTTCCGCGAGCTCGGCGCGAGACAGGAGGTTTTCCGGCTCGTCCGGGCGCAGCGCGGAAAGAAACGTCACCGCGCGGAATCGGCCCGCCTCGTCCCCGGTCCGCCCGCGGCAGCCCGAGAGATTCCTGAGGACGCGCTCGAGGAGCGCCGGAATCTCCATCTGACGGAGATAGTCCGCGCGCCAGGGCACGCGTCCGCCGGCGAGAGCCTTCACCTTCCGCCGGCAGTCGTCGACCGTGAGCGGCACGCCTCCCGCGAAGGGATCCGCGAGCGTCCCGGGCGGCGGCCCGACACGCACGATGAAGTGACCGGGGAGGCCGATGCCCGCGACCGGGATCTTCGCGCGCCGGCCCACCTCCATCCAGAGGACCGAGAGGAGAATCGGCATCCCCTTGCGCCGCTCGAGCAGGGGACCGAGGAGGACGTTGCGCGGGTCGTAGTAGTCGTCCTCGTCGCCTGCGAAACCCAGCTCTTCGGCGAGGACGCGCGCGAGGAGCCGCGCCTTCTGGAACGAGGAGCGTGTCCCGGCCGCGCGCTCCCGCACGGCGGCCGCGGCGTCGTCGAGAACGGCCTCGGCCAGCCGCCGCGAGACCGGCGGCGTACCCTCGATCGCGAAAAGCGCGCCGACGAGATCCTCCCGGCGGACCGCATCGAGGAACTCGGTGAGATCCCGTTCGTCCTCGCGTGACCAAAGCTCTCTCATCGTGCCTCTGGAATCCCATTCTAATGGCCACGACCCTCGCCGCCTTCCTCCTGGCCCGGTCTTCACCCGCGAGATTCCGGTTTGCCGGACCCGGGAACTCTGCGATGCTCCGCCGGAGGGCCTGAGAAGAGTTGCGCAGCACGCTGTTGAACCTGCTCGAGAACTTGACCCATGACGTCGAGTTCCCCGGGCCCATCTACGAGTTCGGCGCTTATCGCGTCCCCGGTCAGCGGCACCTCCCACACGTCCGCAGCTACTTTTCCGGGAAGAGTTTCGTGGGATGCGACCTCCGGTTCGGCCCCGGCGTCGACGAGGTCCAGGACCTCCACGAGCTCGCCCTCGAGGACGCTTCCGTCGGAACTGTGCTCCTGTTCGACACGATCGAGCACGTGCGGAATCCGTGGCGCGCGATGTCGGAGATCCACCGCGTCCTGAAGCCGGGCGGTCTCCTCTTGATGACCTCGGTCTGGTACTTTCCCATTCACGCGTACCCGGACGATTACTGGAGGTTCACGGCGAGCGCCTTCCGCTCTCTGTTCGAGAGGATGGAAACCGTCTCGGTCGCCATGTGCGGAATCCAGCGTCTGCCCCACACCGTCGTCGGAGT
>JAMQPJ010000570.1 GCA_023717585.1 Thermoanaerobaculia bacterium | reverse complement strand
CTTCCGGTTCGCGAGCGGCGAGACGCTTCCCGAACTGAAGCTGCACTACGTCACGATCGGGCGGAAGCTCGACGACGGCCGGGGGCGTACGACGAACGCCGTCCTCGTCCTGCACGGGACGGGCGGCTCGTCCGCGCAGTTCCTCGGCTCGGATTTCGCAGGCGTGCTGTTCGGGCCAGGCCAGCCGCTCGACGCTTCGCGATACTTCATCGTCATTCCGGACGGCATCGGCCACGGTGCCTCGTCGAAGCCGAGCGACGGCCTCAGGGCGAAGTTCCCCCGCTACACGTACGACGACATGGTGAGGGCCCAGCACCGGCTCTTGACCGAGTCGCTCGGCGTGAACCACCTGCGGCTCGTGATCGGAACTTCGATGGGCGGCATGCACACATGGCTGTGGGGCGAGACCTACCCGGCCTTCATGGACGCGCTCCTGCCGCTCGCGAGCCAGCCGAACGCGATTGCGGGCCGGAACCGCATGTGGCGAAAGATGGCGATGGACCTCATCCGCGAGGATCCGGACTGGAAAGGCGGCGACTACGCGGCGCAGCCGCGCGGACTCAAGGGGGCGCTCGCGCTCATGCTTCTTCTGTCGGGAAGCCCGCACCAGTGGATGCGGCAGGCGCCCGACCCCGCGGCCGCCGACGCCTCGGTCGAAAGCTACATGAAGGACCGTTTCTCGAAGGCCGACGCGAACGATCTCCTCTTCGCCCTCGACGCCTCGCGCGACTACGACCCGTCTCCGCGCCTCGAGAGGATCCAGGCGGCGCTCCTCGCGCTCAACTTCGCGGACGACGCCATCAATCCGCCCGAGCTCGGCCTTCTGGAGAAAGGGGTCGCGCGCGTCAAGAACGGCCAGGCCGTGGTCTTCCCGCTCTCGGAAAAGACGCGCGGCCACCAGACGCATACCTGGGCCGATCTGTGGAAGACGTATCTCACCGAGCTGCTCCAGAGGTCGAAGAGGTGAAGGAGGGAGAATCGATGGGAGAGACCGATCTGCGCGCGAAGATCGTCCGCTACCTCGAAACGGCCGTGGAAGGGGACCTCCTTCGTAGCGTCGGCATGATTTCCGAGGCGGTCGGGGCGGAGCGGGGCCGCGTCCGGGAGCTCGTCCGCGAAATGGTGAAGAAGGGCGAGATCTTCGAGCCGATCCCGCGGCGCTATCTTCGTCGCGAGCGCCGCCTGAGGCATTCGATCGGCAAGCTCGTTTCCGAAAGGCGGGCGCGAACGGGGAGATCGTGACGTCGAGGCGGCCCGCGCTCACCCGCTTCTTTGGAAAACTTACCTCTCCGAACGCCTCGTTCGCTCGAAGAGGTAGACCGAACGGCGGCCGGATCCCGCCGGGCGCGAATCAGCGGTAGATGACGCGCTCGTGCGACCAGTGCCCGGGGATGTACTGGTATCCGCCCCGCACTCGCTTGTACCGGGGTCCGACCCAGTGCGCGCGGGCGCGCGGCGGTTCGAGCCAGCGGCCGCCGTTCCAGGCCCAGTCCGAACCCGTGTGATGCCAGAACCCGCTCTGCCACACGTGGTTGCGGCCCGGCCGCGCGGTGCGGACTTCGCGCTGGCGCCGCGGCGGACCCTGCGGGACGATGCGGACGTGCAGATCCCCGATCATCGGCGGCGCGGGCATCCCGGGAGGAGCCGGGGGATGGGGCTGCGCGATCGCCGGGCCCGCGAAGGGGACGCCGGCCGCCAGGGCGAGGAGAGCGGCGGAGAGTGTGAGGCGTGTGGGTTTCATTCTCATGGTGGAGACCTTGCAAGGGGCAGGCCAGGAGCTCAGGCGTGAGGTGTGAGCGCGCGCACGAGGCGCCCGAGACCCTCCTCGAAGACACCCGGCGGCGGCAGGAGACTGACGACGACGAACGCTTCGAAGGGGAACTCGTAGAAGTAGCCAGGCTGCACGAGAACGTCGTGCGATTCGAGGAGATCGAGGACGGTTTCTTCCTCGGGGCGGACGGCGGGCACACGCAGGCACGCCGCCCAGCCGGCCCGGACAGGAAGGACCGTGACGCCGCCACCCGGGGGGAACGCGGCCTGTAGGGAGCGCTCGTTGCGCAGCACGCGCGCCCAGATCGCGTCGGCCGTGCCGCGCGCGTGCGCGAGAAGCTTCGGGAGGGCGAGTTGCACCTGCGTCGAGACCGAGAGGTACGCGTCCGCGATCCACTCGAGGCGCTCGAGCGCGTCCTCGAGAAGTCCTGCGGGGCCGTTCGCGAAGATCCACCCGAGCTTCAGTTGCGGGAGGCCCGCCGACTTGGAAAGACCGCCGAGCGAGAAGACGAGGGCGTCCGGCGCGGACGTCGATGTTGTCGCGGCCGCCACGCGCACGTCCTGGGGCCGGTCCGAGTAGCGATAGTCGACGAACACTTCGTCGGAGATCACGGCAAACCCGCGCTCCTTCGCGAGCGCGAAGAGCGCCCCGAGCTCCGCGAGAGCGAGCGACGTCCCCGTGGGGTTGTTCGGATTCACGAGAACCACGGCCGCGACCCGGTGGCCGGAGGCTTCGACGCGCTGAACCTCCGCCTCGACGGCCGCCGCGTGAAACGCGAAGCCGTCCTCGCTCGCGAGCGCGTACCGGCGCAGCGGGAGGCACTCCAGCTCCGCGAGCGCGTCGAGAAGAGGATAGGACGGTGCCGGCACGAGGACGACGTCGCCCGGATCCCCCGTGAGCTTGAGAAGCCAGCCGTAGGCCTCGCTCGAGGAGGCCGCCAGAACGATCTGGCCGGGGGGCACGAGCACGCCGTGAACCGCCGCGTAATAGTTGCTCACGGCCGTGCGCGCCGAGAGAATCCCCTTCGGGTCGGGCGTGTAGACGAGGCCCCGTTGGTCGGCGAGGGCCGCGAGGACGCGCGCATCCCGGCCGGACGTGGCGCCGTCGAAGGCGTCGACTTCACCCGAACGCAGTCCCACGGACGTCGGGTTCGTGACCGTCAGGTCGAGATACGGGCGCGTGCGCCCCGCGAGCGCCCGCGCGAGGCGGTTCAGCTCGTGAGGCGCGGAAATCCTGCGCGAGAACACGACAGGATGCCTCCTCTCAATGTCCCGACACGAGGTCCTCGGGCTTCCAGGGCGAGGCGGCGCCGCCGAGATACCGGGCGAACCAGTCCAGATGCGCCGCGTAGTAGAGACCCATCTCGAACGCGCTGGGCCAGTGGCCGGCCTTCTCGAACACGATCAGACGCGACGGCACGCCGCGAGCCTGGAGATCCGTGAAGAACTCCAGCGACTGTGTGTACGGAACGCGGTAGTCCTTCTCGCCCGTGATGACGAGGCAGGGCGTCCGGAAGCCCTTCACGAACTCCGACGGGCTCTGCGCCCGGTAGAGCGCGGGGTTCTCCCAGGGCGCGCCCCTGAGGTCCCATTGGGGAAACCAGACTTCCTCGGTCGAGGAGTACATGGCGCGCAGGTCGTAGACGCCCATCATGGCGGCGAGGGCCTTGAACCGCGTCGTGTGGCCCTCGAGCCACATCGTCGCGTAGCCGCCCCAGGACCAGCCCATCGCGCCCATACGGTCCTTGTCGACGTAGGGAAGCCTCTCGAGCGCGTCCGCGACCTTCTCGATGTCGGTCATCACCTTGCCGTTCCAGTCGCCCGAGATGGCCGACGTGTAGGCCTGCCCGAATCCGGTCGAGCCGTGAGGATTCGGGAACGCCACGACGTAACCCGACCCGGGATAGACCTGCCAGTCGCCGCGGTAGGAGTCCGCCCACTGCTGCTGCGGCCCGCCGTGGATGTTCAGGATGAGCGGGTACTTCTTCGTGGGATCGAAGCCGTGCGGCTTGACGATCCACACCTGGACGGGCTTTCCGTCGGCGCCGGGCACGCTGATTTCCTCGGCCGGCCGGATGTCGACCTCATTCTCGAGGCCGGCGTTATGCGTCGTCAGGCGCTGTCCCACCTCGTCCGCGCCCTTCGCGAGCGAAAGGCGACACAGCTCGAGCGGGCTGCCGATGCGCCGCCGGGCCGCGACGGCGAACGTCGCGTCCGGCGCGAGCGCCCATGCGTCGAGCGTCCCGACGGCCGAAATCGCGCGGATCGCACCCGTCGCGAGGACGACCTCGTAGAGCGGCGTCCGGCCCTTCACCTCGGCCGTGAAGAAGATCCGCGCGCCGTTCTTCGAGAACTCGAAGTCGCGGACCGTGTCGTCGAAGCCGGCGGTGAGGTCGCGCAGGGAGCCGGTCGCGCGATCCATGAGGATGATCCGGCAACGGTCGGCCTCGTAGCGCGGCGTGACCTGCCGCTTGAACGCGAGGAAGCGGCCGTCGGGCGAGTAGCGCGGCGAGCCGTCGAATCCCTTGTTCAGAGCCGTCAGGTTTTGCGGGGACGCGAGCGCCGCGGTGTCGCCGCTCACCGGCACGGAGAAGACGTCTGCATTCGTCGAAAGCG
>JAMQPJ010000560.1 GCA_023717585.1 Thermoanaerobaculia bacterium | reverse complement strand
GGCCGAGCGACCGGACTGAGCGACGCTGAAGGTCGCGAGCTCGCGCCCGCCCTCCGCATCGAGGAGCCTTACGCGCAGCTCGCAGTCCGCCTCCGCGAAGTGGCGGATCACCTCGGTTTCTAGGTCGTCCGTCTTCTTCTTGCGGCGCTCGAAGCGGTCGTGCGACTGGAGATCGACGCCGAGGCCCACGTATACGTCCGCGGGCCAGTTCCGCCGGAATTCCTTCGCGGCCCGAGCCGCCATGCCCGAGCCCAGCGCCGCGAGGCGCACGTTCTCGCGCGTCGCGTCCTGGATCGACAGGACGCCGCCGCCGGCCACCTGCTCCAGGCAGGAGCGCGCGACGCGCGTCTCGGCCGAGAAGGACCCTCCCACCTCGACGAGGACGAACCTCCGGGCCGGACCGAGGTTATAGGGCGCGGGTTCGAGGTGCGTGACGGTGACCGCGGGGCCGCAGGCCCATCCCGAAAGGACGAGCGCCGAAACGAGAGCAACGGTTCGCCGCGTCATGGCTCTAATCCCCCTTCTCTCTGGTTCGTTTCGGGAAGAGCCTAGCACCGGGCTCCTCCTCCGCGTTCGTGCCACGATACCGCTTCGCCGTGGAACAATTGCCGTATGCGGGACATCGCTCCGCTCGCGGACCGGATCCCGCCCCGCGGGACGAACGATCCCGACGAGATCCTGAGCCTCTTCGTCGACTGGGTCTCGGCCGGCGGCCTCACCCTCTACCCGGCCCAGGAGGAGGCGCTGCTCGAGATCATGGCGGGGAAGCACGTCGTCCTCGGGACGCCCACGGGCTCCGGCAAGTCGCTCGTCGCTCTGGGCCTCCACTTCAAGGCGGCCTGTGAGGGCAAGGTGTCGTTCTACACGAGCCCGATCAAGGCGCTCGCAAGCGAGAAGTTCTTCTCACTCTGCGGGGAGCTCGGGCCCGAGAACGTCGGCATGCTCACCGGCGACGCGAGCATCAACCCCGAGGCGAGCGTTCTGTGCTGTACGGCCGAGGTCCTGTCGAACATGGCGCTCCGCCTCGGCCCGGCGCTCGAAGCCCCCTACGTCGTGATGGACGAGTTCCATTACTACGCCGACCGGGAGCGCGGCGTCGCCTGGCAGGTGCCGCTCCTCGTCCTCCCCGGGACCCAGTTTCTCCTGATGTCGGCGACGCTGGGCGACACCCGCGCAATCGCGGAGCGTCTCCAGCGCGACACGGGTCGCGCGGTCGCGCACGTGACGTCCGACGAGCGGCCCGTCCCGCTCGACTACACGTACCGCGAGACGCCGCTTCACGAGACGATCGAAGAGCTGCTCGCGGCGGAGAAGAGCCCGATCTACGTCGTGAACTTCACGCAGCGGGAGTGCGCGGAGCTCGCGCAGTCGCTCACGAGCGTGAAGATCGGGACCCGCGAGGAGCGGGAGGAGATCCGGAAGACGGTCGCCGGGATCCGCCTCTCGACTCCGTACGGAAAGGAGTTCCGCCGGTTTCTCTCGTTCGGGATCGGCGTTCATCACGCCGGGCTCCTCCCGAAGTACCGCCTCCTCGTCGAGCAGCTCGCCCAGAAGGGGCTCCTCCACGTGATCTGCGGGACCGACACGCTGGGCGTCGGCGTGAACATCCCGATCCGGACGGTCCTGTTCACGAAGCTCGCGAAGTTCGACGGGACGAAAGTGGGGCTCCTCTCCGTCCGCGAGTTCAAGCAGATCTCGGGGCGCGCGGGCCGCCGCGGGTTCGACGACCGGGGGAGCGTTGTCGCGCAGGCGCCCGAGCACATCGTCGACAAGCGGCAGGCAGAAAAAAAATCCGAGGTGTCGGGCAGGAGAATCCGGGCGGTAAAGGCCCCGCCGAAAGGCGAGGTGTTCTGGACGGTCGAGACGTTCCAGAAGCTGATCGCGAGGCCGCCGGAGACGCTGACGTCCCGGTTCCGGCTGACGCACGGGATGGTGCTGTCCCTTCTCCAGCGGGACGAGATCATCGGGGGGCGCTCCGAGGCCGCGCCCCCCGGGCCCCCCGAGCCGGGTCGACGCAACTTCTTGTCGCTTCGCGACCTCATCGCGCGCTGCCACGAGGACGACGGCGTGAAGCGCCGGCTCGTGAAGCAGGCGGCCGTCCTCGTGCGCTCGCTCTACCGGGCGGGAATCATCGGCCTTTCTCCCGGGCGGCCGTACCGGGTCGACGTGGCCGAGGACCTCCAGTGGGACTTCTCGCTCCACCAGGCGCTGTCGCTCTTCGCGCTGTCGGCGCTCGAGGAGCTCGATCCTGCGTCCCCGACGTACGCCGTGGACGCCCTGACCGTCGTCGAGTCGATTCTGGAAGACCCGGACGTGATCCTGCGGCGGCAGGTGGACCGCGCGAAGGGCAGGCTCGTGGCCGAGTTGAAGGAAGAGGGCGTCCCCTACGAGGAGCGCATGGCGCGCCTCGAGGAGGTGACGCACCCGAAGCCGCTCGCGGACTTCCTCTACGGCGCCTTCAACGATTTCCGCGCCGCGCATCCGTGGACCGCGGGCTCGGACGTGAGCCCGAAGTCCATCGGGCGCGAGATGTTCGAGACGTTCGCCGGCTTTTCCGACTACGTGAAGAGCTACGGCCTCGAACGCAGCGAGGGGGTCCTCCTCAGGTACCTCTCGCAGCTCTACAAGACGCTGGATCAGACGGTCCCCGAGGCCGCGAAGACCGAAGAGCTCTGGGACGTGCTGGGTTATTTCCGCTCGCTCGTCGGAGAGACGGACGCGAGCCTCCTCGAAGAGTGGGAGAGGCTGCGCCATCCGGAGCTCCTGCTCGCGGAGAGAGCAGCCCCCGCCGCGCCGGCGAAGAAGGAAGCCTCTTGGCTCACGGAGCTGCTGTCGAACCCGCGGGTGTTCGCCGCGCGTGTCCGCGCCGAGGCGCAGCTTCTCGTCCGGGCGCTCGCGAAAAAGGACTGGGACGAGGCGGCCGAGCGCGTCTGGCAGGCGCCGGAGGCGGCCGAGCCCGCGAGCGCGGACGAAAACCGCTGGGACGGCGAACGCTTCGAGGCCGCGATGGCGCCGTTCTTCGACGAGTACGGCGAGCCGGCTTCGGGGGCCGAAGCGCGCCTCCATCACCTGACGCGGCTGAAGTCCACCGGCCCCCGCCAGTGGGAGGTCACGCAGACTCTCGTCGATCCGAAGGGCGATCACACGTGGGCGATCTTCGCAAGCATCGACCTCAGGAACGGGAGCGCGCCCGACGGCCCGATCCTGAGGATCCGGCGGATCGGAATCTGACGCGCTTCTACACTACGAGACGGAAAGGACTGCCCCATGAAGACCGCCCTGAATCGTCCGAAGAAGCTCCTCGGAATCGAGCAGGCGCCGCCCCGGCACTGGGTCGGCGACGGCTTTCCCGTTCGCTCGATGTTCTCGTACGACTCCGCCCCGTCTCTCAGTCCCTTCCTTCTTCTCGACTACGCGGCTCCCGCGGAGTTTCCGCCGGCCCAGGTTGCGCGCGGGGTGGGAGAGCACCCGCATCGGGGATTCGAGACCGTGACGATCGCCTATCAGGGTGAGATCGAGCACCGCGACTCGGCCGGCCACAGGGGCCGCATCGGGCCGGGCGACGTCCAGTGGATGACCGGCGCCTCGGGCATCGTGCACGAGGAGATGCACGGGCGCGCGTTCACCGAAAAAGGGGGCACGCTCGAGATGGTCCAGCTCTGGGTGAACCTGCCCGCGAGTTTCAAGAAGTCCCCGCCCGGATACCAGGACATCCTGGACAGCCGGATGCCCGTCGTTTCGCTCGCGGGCGGCGCCGGGTCCGTCCGGGTGATCGCGGGAAAGTTCGACGAGGCGAAGGGGCCGGCCCGGACGTTCACGCCGATCGAGCTGTGGGACGTGCGGCTCGAGGCCGGGAAGGTCGCGAATCTCAACGTGCCCTCGGGGCAGTCCACCGGGCTGCTCTTCCTGCGCGGCGGCGGACGCGTCAACGGGTCGAAGTCCGTCGACGAGGGGGAGCTCGCCGTCCTGGATCGCGATGGCGAGACGCTCTCGATCGAGGCCGGATCCGACTCGACGATCCTGCTTCTTTCGGGAGCGCCGATCGACGAGCCCGTGGTCGGGTACGGGCCGTTCGTCATGAACACCGAGCGCGAGATCCGGCAGGCGATCGAGGACTATCGGCACGGGCGTATGGGTCACCTCGACTGAGCGGGTGCGCCCGGCGGCGAAGAGAAAACGGGTCAGCTCGACCGGCGTCAAGCCTCGAAGAGCTCGCGGTCTCCGAAGGGCCGGCCGCCGGTCGAGAAGTAGAGGCCGTACGCGGCGCCCAGGATGCTGATGCCGACGACCCACCATGCGCAGAACGCGGTCCATCCCGTCATTCGCGTGGCGTTGGGAAACAGGAACAAGACGATGCCAAAGGCAAAGACGACGGTCATCGCAAGAAGTCCGACACGAACGACCAGGAGAAGCAGCGCGCCTCCAAACACCAACGCGAACGAAAAGGCAATGGCGGCGGGAACCCCGGTCGACGCCAGGGATGTCGACAGGACACCGACCACGATCGCGAGAAACGCGGCCGGCGCGAGCCACCGGATCCGGCCGAAGGCGCGGAGGAGAAGCAGCAGCAGGAGGATGAACAGGCCACGCTGAACCGCCAGCGCGATCGCTAGGGCGGTTGCGGCGAAGCAGAACTCGACGCCGAGCAGCGGGTCGAGCGCTGCCTTCGCGAGAGGCAGAGCCATGCGCGCGGCGAAGAGCCGCAGCATCGGGATCGTGAGTCCGATGAGACCGTAGACCGTCGCGATGCCCAAGAGCACGTCGCGCGCGACCATCGGGTCGCGCACATCGCCTGTGAGAAGCCGTGTCCACGACACGAGACGTTCGGGCCAGACGCGCCGCACGAACGGCTCGAGGGCGAGATAGAGAAGCGCCGCCGTTACGCCGTGGTACAGCGACCAGATCGTCGCGACCTCCAGGACGTCGTACTCCCCCGAGAACGTCCCCGAGTGGTGGGCTCTCAGCAGCTGACCCACGAGCAGTCCACAGAACACCAGCAGACCGACGCGGCTCGCGCCCTGAGGATCGCCGCGGCCGGCCCGGAGGTTTTTATAGGCGAGCGGCAGAGACACCAGGATCAGAACGAGCAAGAGAAGGTTCCTGACGTCGTCCCGTTCCAGCCGTCTCACGGCGCGGGGCCCTGACGGCGGTTTCCACGGCGGAACCACGGACGCCTCCACGAGACGGCCTGCGCGGAAATCGGCAGCGACTTTGGCGGGTACGCTTCCGTCGAGCCGGACGTCGATGCTCAGATGGCCGTCTTCGAGGGGCGTGTCGGCGCGCGATACGGATTCGAGCCCCGCAAGCCGAAGGAACGTGGTCAGCGCGTCGGGGGTATTCCGGCTCGGGTCACCATCGGCTGGCACGTTCAGGTGGCGAAGCAGGCGCCCGTCGACGTCGACCACGGCGAGTGATTCCGCCGGCCCGATCGGCGGGTTGGTGCGTGTGACCTCTGTCTGGCCCGACGGCCGCAGCGCGACCGGGCTGCACCGGTACCAGAAGACGATCGTGCGCCGTTCGGCGGCGGCCGCTTCGGCGCGCCCCGCCGGGCCGCTCTCACCCGAGGCGCTGGCGCGCCGGGCTCCGTCGTCATAGGCGAAGCCGGAAGCGTGGTCGACGCAGGCTCCTTCATGCCCCAGAGACCTCATCGCCTCTTCGGCCTTCACCGCTAGAGCCGCCGGCGGGAACGGCGGACGGACGCGCTCGAGCGCGCTCAGGGGAGCGCCCAGCCCAAAGTAGAGGGCCATGCCCGCGAGCACCACGCTGACGCACGCCCACGCCCGGGGCGGCGTGAGCACACCCAAGGCCGGCGCCGCAGCGACCGCGGAAGGCGACGGCGTCTGGCCCGCCGCCAGCGCCGCCTTCAGCGGGTCGCCGCCCGTGAGCGCGGTGAGAACGGCGAGCGCGAACTCCGGGCGCTCCTCGGGGCGGGTCGCGAGGCAGTGGAGAATCGTGCGCTCCACCCGCGGATCCATCTCGCGCACCACCTGCGCGGGCGGGACGACGGACGTCTCCCGCCGGATCCGGAGGAGCTCCGGCAGCGTCGATGCGGCGGGGAACGCCCGGCGGCCGGTGAAGAGCTCGTAGAGGACGAGGCCGAGCGCGTAGAGATCGCTCCTCACGGTGGCGCCTGCGCCGGCCAGCTGCTCCGGGGCCATGTACGCGGGCGTCCCGGCTATCTCGCCCGAGGTCTCTGCGTCCTCGCCGAACCGGGCGAGGCCGAAGTCGGTGATCCGCACCCGCCCCCGACGATCGAGCATCACGTTGGCCGGCTTCAGGTCGCGGTGGATCACCCCGGCGGCGTGCGCCGCGGCGAGGCCGGCGCAAAGCTCCTGCGCGATCTCGAGCGCGCGGTCGCCGGCGAGGCGGCCGACGCGCCGCAGCAGCGTTGCCAGGTCCTCGCCGTCCACGTACTCCATCGAGATGAAGAGCTGCGAGTCCTCCTCGCTGAGGTCGTGGACGCGACAGACGTTCCGGTGGGAGACGCGACGGGCCATTCGCACTTCCTCGCGAACGCGCTCGAGCGCGTGGGCGTCGCCTGCGAGAGAGGCGGAGAGAAACTTCAGCGCGACCGTCTGGCGGAGCGAGAGGTCCTCGGCGCGGACGACCTCGCCCATCGCACCGTGCCCGAGAGCCTCGACCACCCGATAGCGGCCCGCGATCGTGGTACCCGGAGCGAATCGGTCCCCGCTCGCCTCCGACGCGCTCGCTCGGGCCGGGAAGCCGGGCGGCGGCGCGATCGTAGGGGTCTGTGATCCGTCGACCGCAGCGCCGCACCGCGAGCACTTCGCCGTGCTGTCGACACGGGCGCCACAGGCGGGACAATCGAGCACCTCTCGACAGTCTAGTCCGCCTGGGTCTCCGCGGACCTGCGTGATGCCGGACGAGGGACCGCTACGGGGGGCACTCCTACTCTCCGGGATCGAGGGTTTCGCGCCAGCTCATTGGCGTGGCGCAGGATCGACTGGACAGCCTGAAAAACGAAAGACCCGGCGTTGCCGCCGGGTTGTCGTATCTGTCTGATTCAACAGGTTTTAGGATTGGTTGCGGGGGCAAGATTTGAACTTGCGACCTTTGGGTTATGAGCCCAACGAGCTACCAGGCTGCTCCACCCCGCGACAGGGAGAGGGACGATAGCGGTACGGTCTCCGTGAGTCAAGCGAACGTCTCTTATCGGAGGATGAAGCCGCTGCTCCGAACGGCTTTCGGGCCGCCGAGGTTCACTTGATTCTCTGGAAGAAGTCGTTTCCCTTGTCGTCGACGAGGATGAAAGCGGGGAAGTCGACGACGTCGATCGCGAAGACGGCCTCCATGCCGAGCTCCGGGAACTCGACGACCTCCACCTTCTTGATGTTCTCCTGCGCGAGAAGCGCGGCCGGGCCGCCCGGCGAGCCGAGGTAGAAGCCGCCGTGCGCCTTGCACGCCTCGGTCACTTTCGGGCTGCGGTTGCCCTTCGCGATCATGACCATCGAGCCGCCCTTCGACTGGAAGAGGTCGACGTAGGAGTCCATGCGGCCCGCGGTCGTCGGCCCGAAGGAGCCCGAGGCCTTCCCCTTCGGCGTCTTCGCGGGGCCGGCGTAATAGACCGGATGGTCCTTGAAGTACTGCGGCAGATCCTGGCCGGCGTCGAGCCGCTCCTTCAGCTTCGCGTGCGCGATGTCGCGCGCGACGACGAGGCGGCCCGTGAGCGCGAGCGGCGTCGAGACCGGGTGCTTCGAGAGCTCCGCGAGGATCTCCTTCATCGGCTTGTCGAGGTCGATCCTGACGATCCCGGCGTGCTCCTTCGCGCCCGTGTGGACGGGGAGAAGGCTCTCGGGGTGGCGCTCGAGCTCCTCGAGCCAGAGCCCCTTCGCGTCGATCTTCGCGAGGACGTTGCGGTCGGCCGAGCACGAGACGCCCATCCCGACCGGGCAGGACGCGCCGTGCCGCGGGAGACGGATGACACGCACGTCGTGCGCGAAGTACTTGCCGCCGAACTGCGCTCCGAACCCGAGGCCCTGCGCTCTCTCGAGGAGCTTCTTCTCGAGCTCCGGGTCGCGGAACGCGCGGCCGTACTTGTCGCCGGTCGTCGGGAGGGAGTCGTAATAGCCCGTCGAGGCGAGCTTGACGGTCTTGAGGCAGCCTTCGGCGGACGTGCCGCCCACGACGAACGCGATGTGGTACGGCGGGCAGGCGGCCGTGCCGAGGGACTTCATCTTCTCGACGAGGAACGCCTCGAGGCCTGCCGGGTTCAGGAGCGCCTTCGTCTCCTGGAAAAGGTACGTCTTGTTCGCCGAGCCGCCTCCCTTCGCCACGAAGAGGAACTTGTACGCGTCGCCCTTCGTGGCGTAGATGTCGATCTGCGCGGGGAGGTTGTTCCCCGTGTTGACCTCGTCGTACATGTTGAGCGCGGCTGTCTGCGAGTAGCGCAGGTTCTCGCCCGTGTACGTCTGCCAGATGCCTTTCGAGATTTTCTCGGCGTCGTCGGCGCCGGTCCAGACCTGCTGGCCTTTCCACGCGACGACGGTCGCGGTCCCCGTGTCCTGGCAGAACGGCAGCTCGAACTTCGCCGAGACGACGGCGTTCCGGAGGAGCGTCGTCGCCATGAACTTGTCGTTGGGCGAGGCCTCCGGGTCCCGGAGGATGGACGCGACCTGCCGCTGGTGCTCCGGACGGAGCAGGAACGAGACGTCGCGCATCGCCTCGTGCGCGAGGACGGTCAGCGCCTTCGGGTCCACGACGAGCATTCTCTTGCCCGAGAACTTCGCCTTCTTCACGAAGCCCTTCGGCCCGGCGACGAGGCGATAGTTCGTCTCGTCCTTGCCCTTCGGGAAGGGGTTCGCGTACACGAAGGCGTCTTTCTTCGTCGGGATCTTCTTCGGGGCCTGCTTCTTCGCCGACATCGGAGTCTCCTCCAGCGTGGAACTTACCCGAGGCGGCGAAGCGGTCCCTCTGATGCGGATGAACCATGACCGCCGTCTTCAGGGGAAGAGCCTGCGCCGGGCAGCCTCGCAGATCGCGATCACCGCCGGGTGCTTGACCTTCCGCTCGACCGTGATGGCGAAGAACCTCTGGCGGACGGACTCGATCGTCCCGATCGAGCGGACGTCGTGCTGCCGGCACACCTCGCCCGCGATGGGCGAGGGCGCGGGGAAAAGCCCGATCCCGGCCTGTCCGACCGCCTTCATGAGGGCGCTGTCATCGAACTCGCCGACGACGTGTGGGCGCACCCCCTCGCGCTCGAACCAGTCGTCGAGCGCGACTCGCAGGGCCGAGTGCCGCCTGGGAAGCAGAAAAGGAGCACCGTCGAGGGACCGGGGAAAGCCGCGCCGGTAGGCCCGGGCGAGTCGGTCGGCCCCGAAAACCGAGACCGCGCACTCGCCGAGCAGGTGGTTGTACGCCCGGACCCTGGTCGAGGGGCCCACCGGGGCGTCTGCAAGCACCACGTCGAGCGCGAACAGCGCGAGCTCCGCGAGGAGGCGTTCCGGCGTGTCTTCGATCGCCTCCAGTCGCACGGGCTCGGGAAGCCTCAGGGCGGGCTCGAGGATCCGGTTGGCGATCAGCTTCGACAGCACGTCGGCGACTCCGACGGTCAGGCGGACTTCGCGTCTGGGTGCGCCGTCTTTCATCGTGTCCATCAGGTCCCGGCCGAGGCCGACGATCTCATCGGCATAGCGGTAGACGGAGCGGCCCGAATCGGTGAGCACCAGGCGCCGGCCCGAGCGCCTGAAGAGCTTCGTGCCGAGCGTTCGCTCGAGCGCCCGGATCTGTGTCGTCACGGTCGGCTGCGAGACGTGCAGCTTCTCGCTCGCCCGCGTGACACCGCCTTCCCGCGCGGCGGTCCAGAAAACCTGGAGGTGGTGGTAGTTCAGCCGCTCCACGCCGCCACTATACATTTAGATTTTACTATGAATTCCTTCGAAAGAATGAATTTGCGCAGGCGGCCGCCCGCCTTTAGCTTGCTGATTGGAGGCCGTCTCCGGCGCCGCCGCGGCGTGCGATGGCTTCCAGGAGGAAGACGATGGCGACCAAAGTTCGTGGCTACGGGATGCACGTGAGCCGGAAGATCCGCAGGCTCGTGGACCGTCGCGTGGCCTTCGAGCTCTCCCGATTCGGCCGGCAGGTGAGGGCCGTTTCCGTCAACCTCGAGGACCTGAACGGCCCCCGCGGCGGCATCGACAAGCGGTGCTCGATGCAGGCCGACCTGACTCCCGGGGGCAGGGTGCGGGTGGAGAAGACGGACTGCGAGCTTCGCGCGGCCATCGGCCGCACGGCGGCCCGGCTGGCCCATGCGGTCGCGCGCGCGCTGGAGCGCCGCCGCGAGGCGCCGAAGGGCTCGCTCGGGGAATGGCGTGAGCGCGAGGGCGCCTGAGGGGCCGGAATCCGCGTGGCACACGCTCTCGGCCGCGGCCGTTCTCGACCGGCTCGCCACGACCGGGACCGGCTTGAGCAGCGACGAAGCCGCGCGTCGGCTTCGCGAGCACGGCCCGAACGAGCTTGCCGCCTCCAGCCGAGTGTCCCCGCTGCGCCTTCTCGTCGCGCAGTTCAAGAACGTCCTCATCCTGATCCTCGTGGTCGCGGGTGGTCTCTCCGCCCTGCTGGGACACAGGCTGGAGGCCGTCGTCATCGCGGTGATCCTGCTGTTCGCCGCGCTGCTGGGATTCGTCCAGGAGTACCGGGCCGAGCGTGCAATCGAGGGGCTGCGGCGAATGGCCGCTCCCGTGGCGACGGC
Source organism: Thermoanaerobaculia bacterium (assembly GCA_023717585.1). Lineage (GTDB taxonomy): Bacteria > Acidobacteriota > Thermoanaerobaculia > UBA5066 > UBA5066 > Fen-183. The sequence goes on along the minus strand of JAMQPJ010000560.1, from coordinate 17 downwards.
GCTTCGTGACGGCGACG
>JAMQPJ010000112.1 GCA_023717585.1 Thermoanaerobaculia bacterium | reverse complement strand
GGAGGAAGAAGAGGAAGAGGAAGTGGGAGATATTGCTTAGAAAGGGAGAGAGCGCTCGCCCGCCGCCGGCACGCGCGAAGGGACTTGTCGCAGCGGGAAGGGGAGCTTTTCTTAGAAGGTGAATATGGGCCGTTGCTCTCCCGCCGCCGAGGCCGCACTTCACGCGCATCGCAAACTCCCCCTTCTAAGAAAATCCGAAATCTTCGTCCTAATTCCGATTCTTCATCCGAATCCGAAGCAAACTACTCTTCTTCCCCGCCGATCCGAACTACTTGAGCAAGTGGTCCTCGACGAACTTCAGCATCGCGAGGAACTGGAAGTCCTGGTTCTTCTTCTTGCTGAAGCCGTGCCCTTCGTCCTTCGCGAGGAGGTACCAGACGGGCCCGCCGTTCTTCTTGATCGCGGCGACCATCTGCTCGGCCTCCGTGTACGGCACGCGGGGATCGTTGCGGCCCTGGATGATGAACATTGGTTTCGTGATCCTGCCGGCGTTCGTGAGCGGCGAGATCTTCTGGAGGTGCTCCCGCATCTTCGGATCGCGCTCGTCGCCGTATTCCACCCGGCGCAGATCGCGCCGATAGGCTTCGGTGCGCTCGAGGAACGTCACGAAGCTCGAGATCCCGACGACGTCGACCGCACAGCGGAAGCGTTCGTTGTAGTTCGTCATCGACGCGAGCGTCATGTACCCGCCGTACGAGCCACCCGTCACCATGACGCGGCTCTTGTCGAGAGAAGGCTGTGCCGCGATCCAGTCGAGGAGGGCGCCGATGTCCTTGACCGAATCCTCGCGCTTCTCGGCGTTGTCGAGGGCGAGGAACGTCTTGCCGAAACCCGACGAGCCGCGCACGTTCGGAGAGATCAACGCGACGCCGAGCTCGTTCAGGTAGAAGTTGTTTCGCCCGAGGAAGCCGGGCTGGTATTGCGACTCCGGACCGCCGTGGATGTTGACGATCACCGGGCGCGGGCCGGGGAAGGAAGAGGGCGGGCGATACAGGAATCCGGTGATGGCGCGGCCGTCGAAGCTCTTCCACGAGATCTTCTCGGGTTCCGAGAGCGCCGCGGGGTCGAGGCCGCCCATTTCGCTCTCCGTCCAGCGCTCGAGCTTTCCGGACGGCCCTGCCGTCACGTCGATCGAGTAGACGTCCGACGCGGACCGAGCCGAGGACAGCGAGAAGGCCAGGTCCCTTCCGTTCTCGTGGAAGCGCACGGCGCCGATCGTCCCGACCGGGATCTTCGGGAGCGCGATCTCCTTCTTCGTGGCCGTGTCGAGGACGTGCAGGGTTTCGACACCGCCTTCGTTGACGACGTAGGCGAGCCGGGCCCCGTCCTCGGAAAGGCTCAACGAGGACACGTCCCAGTCGACGCCGGGTGTCAGGACGGTGAACTTCTTCGTCGCGAGGTCGAGCGAGACGAGACGGTGGAACTCCGCTCCGGAGTCCGTCGTCGTGTAGACCGACTTTCCGTCCTTCGCGAAGACGGCGCGGCCCCAGGCGACCTTCTCCTTCGACTCCGGCGTCGCGAGCGTCTTGGCGCCCGTCGCCGCGTCCACGAGCCAGTGGCGAGTCTCGTTCGCGGAAAGGTACTCCACGACGAGAAGCGTCCTGTCGTCGGGCGACCAGTCGACGACGCCCCATCCGCCGCCCGCGACCTCGAGGACCTTCCGCTCGGTCTTCGCGTCCGCGGGGTCCACGACGTAGATGTCGTTGTCCTTCCCGGTTCGTCTCGTGGACTGATACGCGAGCCACCTGCCGGAATGCGAGAAGTCGCCGCCCGTGTTCCGGGACTTCCCGTCCGTGAACATCGTGACCCTGCCGGTTTTCTCGTCGCGCCAGAAGAGCTGGTACCACTCGCCGCCGCCGACGTCCTTGTTGAAGACGAATCCGTCGCCCGTGTGCGGCCGGAACCGCGCCCCGCCCGTGCGCTCCGGGTAGAACGTCAGCTGCGCGCGCGCGCCGCCCGGGAACTTCACGCGGTGGACCTGCGCGACCTCGGCGAAGCGCGTGCCGATGAGCATCTCGCGGCGAACGGGGTGCCATGCCTCGAACGTCGCGCCGCGCGAATCGGTGTAGCCCGCGACGCGCTCGGCGAGCGCCTTCGGGATCGCGGGCAGCCCGTCCGCCACGAGGTTCTCGTTCGGGAGGACGAGATCCTCGGCGCCCATCGCCGGGATGCGAGGTACGAAGAGCACCATGAGAAAGATGCTTAGAAAGAAAGAGACCGCCCGCCCGCGCTTCATTCGCATTGCCTGCTCTCCTAACCGTTGTTCTCGAACCCTCTCTACTTCCACGACTCTATTTTCTCAATGACCAAACTCTCGCCCAGCACGTTCGCCTTCTCGCCGACCGTCTTTCCGAGCAGCGCTTTTCCCAAGTCCGAAAGATACGAATAAATCCTTTCCTCGGGCTTCGAATCCCAGGGACCGAGGAGCGTGACGGTCTTTTCGGTCACTCCGCCCTTCAGTGTCACCCGGGCGCCCGGCCGCACTTCGGTCGTGTCCACCGTCGCGGGGTCGAGGGCGCGCGCCTTGCCGAGCTCCTCCTGGATCTTCCCCGCGCGCGCGGACAGGAGCTGCTGCTTGTCGCGCCGCGCCTTGTACTCGAAATTCTCCGTGAGGTCGCCTTCGGCGGCCGCGATCGCGATGCCCTTCGTGTTCTCGGGAATCTCCACTTTCAGGATGTTCTCGAGCTCCTTGCGCTTGGCCTCGATGGCACCCGCCGTGACGAAGAACGTGTCGTCGTCCGTCTTCCTGAGGTCCGGGAACCGCATCTCGGCCGCGGCGAGGAGGCCGTCGCGCCGATGGGGCTCGAGCTCCTGGTGGCGCGTCAGCGCCTCGAGGAAGACGCGCGCCTCCTCGACGGTGGCCTGCTTCACGAGCCAGCCCGCCACGAGCCCGGTACGGTCGAACATCTCCCTGACCTTCGAGCGGGCCGCGCCCAGCTCGTCCCACGTGAGCGCGTCGAGGAGGCGCGTCAGGACCGGCGGGTTCAGGCGGGCGCGGAAGGCCTCGTCCTGGGCGGAACGCTGGGCGAACCAGACGAAGGCGCGCGGGCCGGAGCGGGGCGACTTCGTGAGCTTTTCGAGTGTGCGCTCACGCGTGTCGGGGTCGATCTCGGCGAGACTCCGGTCGATCGCCTCGATCGTGCGCGAGTCTTCTTCCTTGAAGAACCATTCCGCGAGGATCGCCGGCGCCTCCGCCGGTTTCTCCTTCACGATGACTTCCAGTGCGCGCTCCCGGATCGCCCGGTCCTGGAGCCGGGGAAGGAGCGCGAGGGGGCGCTCGAGAACGTGCCTCTCGACGGCTCCCGCGAGCGCGACGCCCGGGAACTTCTCGACGAGGACGGCGATCTCGAAAGCCAGCGCGGGGTCGCGGTCCTCGAGCTCCTCCGCGTCCTTCGCGAGCGCCTTCGCCATCGAAATCGCGAGGTCCGTCGAACGCTTCTGGTTCTTGCGAAACAGCTCGAGGCGGTCCTTCAGGGGAGCCTTGTCGAAGCGCGCGAGAAGGTTCGCATCCGCGGCGTCCGCCGAGCCGGACCATTCGACCGTCGCCTTTCTGCCGCTGCCGTGCACGACGACCTGCGGGTTCCTCCGGGCGGCGGCCCACCACGACGTCCACGCATCCTCGGAGATCAGGCCCTTCACGGCCTCCTTCACCTCGCTCATCGTCATCGTGCGGCCGAAGGACTCGATGAGGCGCTTCATCGCCGCGCCGGGATCGTCGATCACCTGCGCTCTCAGCGCCTCGGGAGCCGTGAACTTCTCGAAGAGGAAGTGGCCTTCGGCGAGCGGCGCGAGATTCTTCGACGCGACGCCGATCGGAATCGCGATGCCCTTCGCGGCTTCGAAGTCCACCCGGACCGAGTCGAGGGCGAAATTAGTCTCGACGACCTTGCCGGCCCCGCGTCCCGCCATCGAGAACACGCGGCCGACCTCGAAGGGAAGCCACTTCTCGGCCTTCTCGGCGCGCCCGAGCCCGTCCGCCGGGTCTTTCGCCTCGCGGAACTTGAAACGGCCGAGGAGCGCGACGAGAGACGGACGATTCGGCCACGCGGCGGCGAGGGCCTCCTCGAACAGCCTGTGGAATCCGTCCGGCGTGGAGGGCGTGGCGCCCGCGCGCACCGCCTCCTTGAGGATCGCCCAGCGCAGGCGCGCCACCGCAGGGTCGGAGGACTCCTTCTTCAGCGCGGCCTCGGCGGCCGCCGCGACGGACTGGAGGCGCGCCTTCTGGCCCGCGCGCGCGAGGCCGCGCACGGCGGCGAGCAGCGTCTCCGCTTTCCCGGCCGGATCCGAGAGCGCGTCCTGAAAGGCGGATTCGACGAGATCGTAGCGTTTTTCCGAGAGCAGGCTTTGAAGCGGGGCTCCGTTCGTCAACCCAACATTCCCTTCTTCAGGTCCTCGGACGGCGGCTTCGGGCCGAGCCAGATGGAGAAGACCGCGTCGGCGAAATCCTTGCCTTCGAACGTCCCGAGCGCCTTTTCCCCGGCGTAGAGCGTGGTCCCTTTTCCGGGCACGTACACGAAGGACATCGTCTCGCCTTCCTTCACGTCCGGGATGAGGGCGAGCATCTTGTCTATGGAAGCCTTCTGCGACGCGGCTTTCTCTTTTGCGTTCGCCGCGAATCCCTCGGCGTACGCCTCCGTGAGCTGCGTCTTCTTGAGGTCGCGCAGAAAGTGCATGCGGATCGCCTTCGGGGCATCGGCGGCGACGATGGCCGCGGCGTCCTTCGAAGGAGCCTCGAGATAGAGGCCTCCGACGTACACCTTGAAAACGGCCTTCCTGCGGAGGCCGAGACCGTTCAGATTGAGCGTCTTCTCGCCGGCCGACAGCGTGTCCGGCAGGGTGACGCCGGCCAGCTCGCGTGCGTCGAGCGGGCGCGCGGCCAGAAACAGACCCGAGAGAGCGAACGCCGCGAGAGAAAAGCACGAAAAACGTTTCATCACAAACCTCCTGCGAGGGATGGATTCTACGGGGGATTCGAAGAGAATGGGTTCGTGGTCGCGCTGTTCCTTCTCGTCGGATTCGCGGCCCTCACGGTGCCGGGCGACGCCGGGAACGGAATGTCGGCCGGGCGGATCAGGATCGTGGATGCCGTGGAAGCGACGGCGCGCCTGCCGAACACCGTGGTCCTGGACGCGCGGAGCGCGAAGGAGTTCGCGGCGGGCCACGTGCCGGGCGCGCGGCGCGTCGACTGGCGCGAGTGGACGCTCGAAAAGCCGGGCTTCCTTGGCGCGCTCTTCGGCGATCCCGCGCGCTGGGGGCGGGTTCCGCCGCCGGACGCGCGGCTCGAAAACCGGCTGCGCGCGCTCGGCCTCTCGAACACCCGGCCCGTCCTCGTGGTCGGCACGCCGGGCGGATGGGGCGAGGAAGGGCGCGTCGCCTGGAACCTCCTTTACTGGGGCGCCGCGGAAGTATGGCTGCTCGACGGCGGCTTTCCGGCCTGGCGAGCGGATGCGATGCGCCCGGTCGAGACCGGCGCCGCCCGCGGGACGGCGTCCGGCGATTTCGTCCTGCGCGTCCGACCGGAGCGCCGGATCGAGAAGGCCGCGCTGAAGGCGGCGCTGGACGCGAAAGGCGCCGTGCTTCTCGACGCGCGCACGCCTGCGGAATTCGGGGGCGAGACGGTGTCCGGGCAGAAGCGCGGCGGCCGCCTCCCCGGCGCCCGCCTCGTGCCCGAAAGAGGCCTTTACGACGGGGAAGGCCGGTACGTCGGCGCCGACGAGCTGAGGCGCCTCGCGGGGCTCGGCCCGGAGGGAGAGAACGGCTCGCGCGGCAGGCCGATCACGTACTGCACGGGCGGCGTCCGTTCGGCGCTTCTCGCCGTCCTCCTCGAGGCGCGCCTCGGGGTCCTCGCCGCGAACTACGACGGCTCCCTCTGGGAGTGGTCCGCCGACCCCTCGCTGCCGCTCGAGAAGTAGAAGACTAGAGAAAGAGGGATTTCTTGCTTCCCTCGCAGGCCGGTTCGGCGGCGTGCGACGTACTACGTCGAGGAAAGGGAACGGGAGATTCTCTTAGAAGGTGGAAGAATCGGATGGAAACGCCAAAGCAGCAGAGGTGAGTCGATGCGCAAGCCGAGACCCCATTCACATTCCAGGAAATCTTCCTCTCCTTCTCCCTCTTCACCTTCTAAGAAATCTCCTTCTTCCTCTTCTCTTTCCAAAAAGTCTCCCTCTTCTCCGAAAGCAAAGAAACCCTCGTCTCCCTCCGTCCCGACGCTGACCGTTTCATTCGTCTCCATCGAGGTGAGGCACAACGGCTGGCCGGGCGAAGGCGTGAAGGCGACGGACCTGTCGCTCATCCTGCAGCTCGAGGACCCCGCGGCGTCCGCCGGAAATGCCGCCCTCGCGTCCGCGCGGCTTCCGTTCGCGGCTTCGTCCGGAGAGACCGTTTCCGCGGCCGACCTGCCGCCGGACCTCAACGGCGTTCCGTTCTTCGGCGGGCCCGTGAAGGTGTCGAGCCACGTGAACCTCCACGCGCGCCTCCTGGTGGAACGCACGAACGCGCTCGGGCCATTCCTCGGCGCGGTCCTCAACGCCGTGATCGGGCAGTTCGCGGGCCGGATCCCTCTCCTCGCCGCACCTTTGAAAGAGGTGCTCCACGTCCAGATCGGCAAGGTCATCGCGACCGAGCTCGCGCGCGCCAGCGCGATCGTGCCCGTGGAGGCCTCGTTCGAGGGAACCCATCCCGTCACGTTCGCGCTCGTGGCGCCGCGGACGATCCCCGGCCTCTATGCCCCGAAGGGGAGTCCCGAAGGCTACAAGAAGGGCGTCATCGCGACGGAAGGAGACCTCACGGCCCTCCTCCACCTCACGCTCACGCTCGCGCTGCCGGGCTGAGCCCTCAGGCGCGGATCTCGGAGAACCGCGCGACGCGGACGAACTGGTCGCGCATCGAGCGCAGGAGCGCGATGCGGTTCGCCTTCACCTCGGGGTCCTCGGCCATGACGTGGACCTCGGTGAAGAAGCGATCGAGGGCCGGTCCCAGGGACGCCATGATCGAAAGCGCGTCCTTGTAGCGGCGCTGCGCGACGAGGTCGTCGAGCATCCCCTTCGCCTGCAGGTAGTCGCCCGCGAGAGCCATCTCGGCGTCGTCGGTCATTTTCGCCGGGTCTGGCTCTCCCGCCTCTTCGGGCGCCTCGGCCGTCTGAGCCAGGATGTTCTGCATCCGCTTGAACGCCGCGGCCAGCGGGAGGAAGTCCTGCTCCTTGCGCATCGCCTCGACCGCCTCCACGCGCTCTTCGGCATCCGCCAGGTCGGGGCAGTCGGTCGTCAGGACGGCCTCGACGACATCCGGCGCGTGCCCCTTCTTCTCGAGAAGGAACCTCAGGCGCTCGAGGAAGAACGCCGAGAGCTCCTTCAGCATCTCGTCTTTCGCGCGCGGAAGCTCACCGTGCGGCGCGGCCGCATCGGCGCAGGCCGCCGGCAGGTCGAGGCGCCACTTCTTGTCGAGCAGGATCTTCACGACGCCGAGGGCGGCGCGCCTGAGCGCGTACGGATCCTTCGAGCCCGTCGGCGCGAGGCCGAGGCCGAAGAGGCCGGTGAGCGTGTCGAGCCGGTCCGCGAGCGCCACGGCGCCGCCGACATCGCCCCGAGGCGAGGCGTCGTCGGCCGAGGCCGGCCGGTACTGGTCGTACAGCGCCTGCCAGACTTCTTCCTGCTCGCCCTCGCGCCGGGCGTACAGGCCGCCCACGACCCCCTGCAGGTCCGGGAACTCGCGGACCATGTCGGTGACGAGGTCCGCCTTCATGAGCCGCGCCGCGCGGACGAGCAGGCTGTCGAGGTGCGACAGGCCGAGCCGGGCGGCGAGTTTCTCCGCGAGGTCCTGGATGCGGCCCGTCTTCTTCAGGTAGTCGCCGAGCGTCTCCTGGAACTGCAGCCTGCCGAGCCTCGGGAGCCGGTCTTCGAGTCTCGTCTTCCCGTCGTCGTCCCAGAAAAAGCGCGCGTCCGAAAAGCGCGCGGCGGTGACCCACTCGTTGCCGCGGGCGATGAGCCCCTTCGGGTCGCCGACCTGATCGGCGACGGCGAGAAAGTGGGCGGCCAGCGCGCCTCCGGAGCGCACGGGCAGCATCTTCTGGTGCTCGCGCATCGAGGTGACGAGGATCTCCTCCGGCAGCTCGAGGAAGGCCGGGTCGAAGGCTCCCCGCACGACGCCGGGCGACTCGACGAGATGCGCCCAGGTGTCGAGGAGGGCCGCGTCATCCGCGGGCTCGCCGCCGACCTCAGAGGCGAGGGCGTGCGCCTGTTCCTGGAAGCGGGCGCGACGGACGGCGAGGTCGGGCTCCACGTGCGCGGCGCGCAGTTTCTGGAACCAGTCGGCGACGCCCATCGTCACGATTCGTCCCGGGGCGAGCGAGCGATGGCCGAACGTCGTTCGACCGCTCTCGACGCCGAAGAGGCCCATGGGGATCACGAGCCCGTCGAGGAGCGCGAGGACCGAATGCACCGGCCGGATCCACTGGGGCGTGCCGTCGCCCCAGCGCATCATCCGGGGAAACGTCATTCTCTCGACGAGCGCGGGAAGGATCTCGCCGATCACCTCGCCGGCGGGGCGGCCGGGCGTCACCTTGCGCGCGACGACGTAGGCGCCCTTCGGGAGCGTCGCGACGCGGAGGTCTTCCACCGTGACGCCGTGCGCCTTCGCGAACCCGAGCGCGGCCTTCGTCGGATTGCCGTCGGCGTCGTAGCCGACGGAAGCGGGCGGGCCGGTGACTTCGGTCTCGGCGTCGGGCTGGGTGTCGGCCACGCCCTCGCCGACGAGCGCGAGCCTGCGCGACGTGGAGTAGACGGAAAGCGTCCCGCCGAGCCGTGCGTCGACAAAGGCGGCCGACACGCTCGCGAGGAGGTCCTCGCGCGCCGCGGGCAGGATTCCCGCGGGTATTTCCTCCGCGAGGATTTCAAGCAGGAACTCAGCCATTTTCCGCCCCGTGTTCGGAAGGCGGCGCCGCGGCCTTCGGAAGCATCGGGAAGCCCTGGGCTTCACGCGAGGCCACGTATTCCTTCGCGCACCGGATGGCCAGCTCGCGCACGCGCCGGATGACCCCGACGCGGTCCGTGGCCGAGACCGCGCCGCGCGCGTCGAGGATGTTGAACGCATGCGAGCACTTCAGCACGAGGTCGTACCCGGGAAGGACGAGCCCCGCGTCGAGACAGCGCACGGCCTCCGCTTCGTAGCGTTCGAAGAGCGTCTGCCAGAGGGAGGCATCGGCCACTTCGAAGCCGTACTTCGAGACCTCGTACTCGTCCTGCTTGCGGGCCTCGCCGTACGTCACGCCCGGCGCCCATTCGATGTCGTACACACTCCGTTGCTTGGCGAGAAACATCGTGATCCGCTCGAGCCCGTACGTGATCTCGCCCGTGATCGGCGCGAGGTCGATGCCTCCGGCCTGCTGGAAGTACGTGAACTGCGTGATCTCCATGCCGTCGAGGAGCACCTGCCAGCCGACCCCCCACGCCCCGAGCGTCGGCGACTCCCAGTTGTCCTCCTCGAAGCGGAGGTCGTGCTCCTTCGGGTCGATGCCGAGGGCGACGAGGCTCTCGACGTAGAGGTCCTGTATGTCGGCCGGCGCCGGCTTCAGAACGACCTGATACTGCTGGTGCTTGACGAGCCGGAAGGGATTCGCCCCGTAACGCCCGTCGGTCGGACGCCGCGAGGGCTGGACGTACGCCGCGCGCCACGGCTCGGGCCCGAGCACGCGGAGGAACGTGGCGGGATGCATGGTGCCGGCGCCCACCTCGACGTCCCACGGCTGCTCGAGGAGACAGCCCTTCGACGCCCAGTAAGCCGACAGCTTCAAGATGAGAGTCTGCAGGTCCATTTCGTTACGTCCGCCTCAGGAAGGTGGAGTGTACCGAATTCGCGCTCATCGGAGCGCCGTGAGGAACCGGTAGCTCTTCAGCTCGTGACCGAGGAAGCTCCGGCGGGCCTCGCGCGTGACGTCCTCGAGGGCCTCGAGGGCCGCGGGCGCCGGAGGCTTCAGGGAAAGCGCCACGAGGGGCAGCTTCCGCATCGCGCCGAGGAGCGCGCGGACGGCCGGCGGCGCGTCCTCTTCCGGCAGGACTCCCGCGAATCTGAGGAGCCATACCTCGAAGTAACGCGCGGCGAGGGCCGCGGGAACGCCGGCCAGGAGCGCGTCCAGGACGTGCCGGACGAGCCGGTAGACCTCCCCCCCCTGCTCGGACTCGGGCACGAACGTGAGCGCGCTCTCGGCGAGATACGGGAGCAGCATCGCGGATTCGGCCCGGGTCGCGAGGTCGAAGGCGCTCGCCACGATCTCGAGGCCGTCGACGCGCGCGAGATCGGCTCCTTCGCGGCGGAAGTACGTGAGCGAGACCTCCGTCAGGAGCTGAAGCGCCGCGGCGCGTTTCGACTTCCCGCGCGCGCCGCGCACGGCGGCCCGCACGACGCCGTGGTCTCTCGTGAGAAGGGCCGCGACGAGGTCCTTCTCGGAAAGAGGGTCGAGCTTCAGAATGAAAGCGGTGGTCGAGACGAGGGACATCCGCCGCGATTCTGCCCCGTCCGGGGCGGCGGGCCTTCCGAAGGCCGTCGTGCGGCTCGGCTGGGTCTCGTTCCTGACCGACGTTTCCTCGGAGATGATCGTGCCGCTCCTGCCGGCGTTTCTCGCGACCCTCTCGGGCGTGCCGGCGATGGCGTTGGGCTGGATCGAGGGCGTCGCCGAGACGACGGCCTCTTTCGTGAAGATCGTTTCCGGCCGCCTCGCGGACCGCGCGAAGGCGAAGAAGCCGCTCGTCTTCCTGGGCTACGGCCTCTCCTCCCTCGCCCGCCCGATCATCGGCCTCGCCCCGAGCTGGCCCGCGGTCGTCCTCATCCGCTTCGTCGACCGCGTCGGCAAGGGCATCCGCACGGCCCCGCGCGACACGATGATCGCGAACGCGGCGCCCCCCGGCCGCCGCGGCGCGGCCTTCGGGCTCCACCGCGGGTTCGACAATGCGGGGGCCGTCCTGGGCCCTCTCCTCGCCGCGGGGCTGGTGGGATGGCTCGGGCTGAACCTGCGTTCGGTGTTCCTGCTCGCTGCCGTGCCGGCGGCGCTGTCGCTGCTGGTCCTCGCTTTCGGAGTGA
>JAMQPJ010000505.1 GCA_023717585.1 Thermoanaerobaculia bacterium | reverse complement strand
CCGCGCAGGAGGAGCTGCGAGACGAAGGCGGGAGAATGATGGCTGTACAGGCCCGCGCCCAGGAAGGAGGTCCACTCTCCGAGGTGCGCGTTCTTCGCCGCGGCCCTGCCCAGGTCCCGCCGCACTTCGATCTCCGAAGCGGGAAGCGGGAGGCCGGGCGGCTCCTTACGGTAGACCTCGCGCGGCACCGTCGCGAAAAGATCGTCGATCGACGCCACGCCGACCGCCGCGAGAAGGGAATCCCGCTCGGCGGGGCTGTTCGGGATGTAGCGCATCTGGTGGTGTCCTCCCCGGCACCCGTTACGCCGAAGGCCGGGGCGCCGGATGTTTCGCTCCCGGTCAGGCCTTGGCTTCCTCTTCCACGAACTTCTCGTAATCGGCCGCGGAGAGGAGCGCATCCATCTCGGCGTCCGACGAGAGCTTGATTTTCACGATCCAGCCGTCGCCGTGCGGGTCCTCGTTCACGGCCCCGGGCTCGTCGGCGAGGACACGGTTCAGCTCGATGATCTCGCCCGCGACGGGCAGGAAAAGCTCGGAGACGGCCTTCACGGATTCGATCGTGCCGAATTCCTGGCCCGCGTCGAAGATCTCGCCCACCTCGGGCATGTCGACGAACACGACCTCCCCGAGCTCCTTCTGCGCGTGGTCGCTGATCCCGATCGTCCCCACGTCGCCATCGACGCGGATCCACTCGTGGCTCCGGGAATAGCGGCGGTCGTCCGGGTAAACGCTCATGTTCCTCTCCTGAAAGTCTCAGGTCTTGCGCTTGTAGAACGGCGTCGGCACGACGCGCGCCGCCACGGAGCGCCCGCGCACGTCGATCGCGAGCGGCGTGCCGGGCGCGACGCGGGCGACCGGGACGTACGCGAGCCCGATGGGCTTGCCCACGGTGGGCGTCTGCGTACCCGAGGTGACGACGCCGACCGGACCCGATTCGGGGTCGACCGAGACCGGGAACCCGTGCCGCGCGATCCCGCGCCCCGTCACCTCGAAGCCCACGAGACGGCGGGTGATGCCCGCCTCTTTCTGCTTCGCGAGCGCTTCGCGGCCCGTGAAGTCGCCCTTTTTCATCTTCACGATCCAGCCGAGATTCGCCTCCCACGGCGTCACCGTGTCGTCGATGTCGTTGCCGTAGAGCGCGAGGGTGGCTTCGAGACGCAGAGTGTCGCGCGCGCCGAGCCCCGCGGGAATGACGCCGTGCGGCCGGCCCGCCTCGAGGATCGCGTCCCAGACCGCGCCCGAACGGTCCGAGTGCAGGTAGACCTCGAAGCCGTCCTCTCCGGTGTAGCCCGTGCGCGAGACGAGCGCGGTCACGCCCGCGACGTGTCCGGTCGTGAAGCGGGAATAGCCCACGTCCGCGAGCTTCACGTCCGTCAAGGGCTGGAGGACGCGCTCGGCGAGGGGCCCCTGGAGCGAGAGCTGCGCCCAGATCGCCGATTCGTCCTCGACCGCCGCGCCCGGAGACTCCTGCCTCTTCGCCCACGCGACGTCCTTCGGCGTGTTCGCCGCGTTCACGACGAGGAGGTAGTCGTCCGGGGCGATCCGGTAGGTGAGAAGGTCGTCGACGAACGTGCCCTGCTCGGTGAGGAAG
>JAMQPJ010000476.1 GCA_023717585.1 Thermoanaerobaculia bacterium | reverse complement strand
AGGGGCGAGGTCGAGCCGATCGGCGCCCCCTCTCTCGACTGGATCGGCGTGCCGTTGAGGTCCGGCGCCCGTATCTTCGGAGCCCTCGTCGTCCAGAGCTACAGCCGCGCGATCCGCTTCGGCGAGCGCGAGACCGGCCTCCTGGCGGAGGTCTCGCAGCACATCGCGGCCGCCCTCGCGCGGAAGCACGCGGACGCGTCGATCCGCCGCTCGCTCTCCCTGTTCGAATCGACGCTCGAGTCGACCGCGGACGGGATCCTCGTCGTGGACCTCGCGGGGCGGGTCGTGTCCTGGAACCGGCGCTTCGCGGAGCTCTGGTCGATCCCCCAGGCGCTCCTCGAGACGCGCACCGACCAGCGCCTTCTCGAACACGTCCTCGGGCAGCTGGCGGACCCGGGGGGGTTCATCCGCAAGGTCGAGGAGCTCTACAGCCGCGCCGAGGACGAGAGCTTCGACGTTCTGCACTTCCGGGACGGGCGTATCTTCGAGCGCTACTCGCTGCCGCAGCGTCTCGACGGAAAGCCCGTCGGGCGCGTCTGGAGCTTTCGCGACGCGACGGCACGCGTGCGGGCCGAGGAGGCACTTCGGACGTCGGAGGCGCGGTACCGGCGGATCTACGAGCGCAACCCCGCCGGCTTCTTCCGCTCCACCCTCGACGGCCGGATCCTCGAGTGCAACGAGTCCTTCGCGCGCATGTACGGCTTCGCCTCGCCCGAGGACGCGCTCGACACCCCCGCCCGAGAGCTCTACCCGACGGAGGCCGACCGCGCGCGCTGGATCGAGCGGCTTTTCAAGGAGCGCAGCTTCGTGAACCAGGAGGCCCGCGGCCGGCGCCTCGATGGGTCGCTCCTCTGGACGCTCGAGAGCTGCGCGATCGTCGAGGAGCCCGGCCGCCCGCTCGTCATCGAGGGGACCTGCGTCGACATCACGGACCGGAAGCGCGCCGAGGAGGAGATCGAGCACCTCGCGTACCACGACGCGCTGACCGGTCTCCCGAATCGAAAATGCCTTCAGGACCACATGGAGCTCGCGCTTGCGCACTCCCAGCGGGCCAGCTCGGGGCTGGCCGTGCTCTTCCTCGACCTCGACCGATTCAAGCTCGTGAACGACACGATGGGGCACGGGGTCGGCGACGAGGTTCTGCGGCAGGTCGCGACGCGCCTGCGCGGGTGCGTGCGGGCCGGTGACACGGTCGCGCGCGTCGGCGGCGACGAGTTCGTCCTCCTCCTCGCGAACCTCGAGAAGGAGCACGTGGCGCAGCTCGCCCGCAAGATACTCGACGAGGTCTCGGCGCCCATCGTCGTCGACACACATCGCCTTTCGATGACGACGAGCGTCGGGATCAGCCTCTACCCCGAGGACGGCGGGGACGCCGACGCGCTCCTGCGCAACGCGGACATCGCCCTGTACCGCGCCAAGGAGCGCGGCCGGAACAATTTCCAGCTCTGCACGCCCGCCCTCAACGCCGCGATCCGCGACCGGCTCGCCCTCGAGTCCGGCCTCCGGCGCGCGGTGGACAACGGCGAGTTCGTCCTCTACTTCCAGCCGCAGGTCGTCCTTCCCTCCCGCGCGATCGTCGGAGCGGAAGCCCTCGTGCGCTGGCAGCACCCGGAGCGCGGCCTTCTCCTGCCCGACTTGTTCATCCCGCTCGCGGAGGACACGCGCCTCATCGTCCCGATGGGCGAATGGATCCTGCGCGAAGCCTGCGCGCAGGCGGCCCGCTTTCCGTCAGGCGCCGAGGGCGCCTGGTTCGTGGCGGTCAACCTCTCGGCGCGGCAGTTCCAGCGCGGGAGCCTCGTCAGGACGGTCGAGGCGGCGCTCGCGTCGTCCGGCCTGCCGGCGAACCGGCTCGAGCTCGAGATCACGGAGAGCGTCGCGATGGGCGACATCCAGGAGGCGATCGCGACGCTCCGAAGGCTCCGCGAGATAGGCGTCCGCGTCGTCCTCGACGACTTCGGCACGGGCCACTCGTCCCTCGCCTACCTCAAGCACCTCCCGCTCGACGCGATCAAGATCGACCGGACGTTCGTCGCCGCGATCCCCGGTGGCGCCGCGGACGCATCCCTCGTCATGGCGATCCTCGAGATGGCGCGCGGCCTCTCGCTTCGCGTCATCGCCGAGGGCGTCGAGACGGAGGAGCAGCTCGCGTTCCTCACGGCGAACGGCTGCCGGCAAGCCCAGGGCTACCTCTTCGGACCGCCCGTGCCCGTGTCCCGGCTCTACGGGTAAGGGGGTCGATCAGGGGTAGTACCCGCTGATCGTCCGGGCGGAAAGGTTCGAGGGCGTCATCTTCACCTCGATCTTCCGCCATTGGCTCGTCACGGACTTGTTCTGCGGGAGGTACGAGAGGAGATACTGGCTGCGCAGCTCCTCGTTGATCTCGGCGTAGATCTTCGAGAGGTTGCGGGCGGAGTCGACGTAGTAGACCGTGCCTCCCGTCTCCCGCGCGATCTTTCCGAGCTTGTGGCGGACGTCGAGCTGCGTCGCGCCGATGCGGAGGCCGATGAAGTACACGGCGACGCCGGTCTTCTTCGCGTAGTCGAGCGCGGCCTCGTACGTGAAGTGCGAGCTTCGGTCCTCGCCGTCCGAGAGGATGACGTACGCCTTCCGGCCCCGCGTGCCCTGGTACTGGTACAGCCCGTAAACGAGCGCGTCCCACAGCGCCGTGGAGCCCTGGGCGCGAACGCCGGCGAGCGCCTGCGCGAGCCGGTCCCGGTCCGTCGTGAAGCGCGAGACGAGCTGGGGCTCGTTGTCGAAGGTCACGAGGAAGCAGCGGTCGCGTTTCGTCATGACGTCCCTGAGGAACTCCACCGCCGCCTTCTGCGCCTCGAGGATCGACTCCTCCATCGAGCCGGACGTGTCCACGCCGATGCCGAGCGACAGAGGCAGATTGGTCACGACCTCGAAACCGTCGAGGAGCTGCGGCACGGTGTCCTCGAGGATCGTGAAGTTCTCTTTCGTGAGGCCCGTGACGGGCCGGCCCTTCGCGAAGACGCTCGTGTAGAGCTCGACGGCCCGGACGTTCTCCTCGGAAAGGTACTTCGGCGCGTTGTAGTACCGGAGATCCTCCGTCGTCGTGCCGTCGTCGAGAGTCGCCACGACGCGCAGGAAGCCGAGGTCCAGGCTCTTCGGCACCTCCACGACCTGCTGGAAAGGCTCCTGGTAGAGGACGGCGGATCGCTTGTCGTTGACGAAGAACTCCACCTGCAGGAGCCGCTTCGTCTCGGGGATGGCGACGTCGGCCACGACGCGCGTCGCGCCCTCGAGCATCACGCCCTTCGCCGGCTGCATGATGCGCAGGCGAAAGGCCTCGCGGCCTTCGTTGAGCGTGACCTCGTCCTGGGCGATGGGCTTGCCGTCCTTCGCGTAGCCGATCACCTTCACGACGTGCTTGCGCGGCAGCTCGCCGAGGTCGAGGTCCGCCGCGAACGGCGGCCGGCGCTTCGTCACGATCCGCGTGTTGTTCAGGTAGAACTCGGTGAAGGCGATGTCGTTCGAGGAGGCCCGCGTCTCGAAGCGGATGAGGCCCGTGGCGATCTCGCGCGCGAGGGGTAGCAGCGAGAGAGAGCCCTTCGCGCCGCTGTTTTCGACGAGCTGCGCGACGGCGTTCCGGGCCGCTTCGCGCGCCGCTTTCTCCACGGCGGAGATCGTGGCGTCCGGCACGTCGGGAACCCTGAGCTTTTCGCTGATGAGGGCGGCGGCGTTGCGGTTCGCGTCGGACACCTTCACCTTGAGTCGGTATTCCCCCGGGTAGAGGTCGCGCTCGATCGTGAGCGGGACGAACGGGCCGCTCACCGTCGAGGCCGGAAAATCGAAACGGTAGCGGAAATTGTCGATGAGGCGGCCGTCGCGCACGACCTCTCCGACGACGTCCACGTCGAAGAACGTCTCCTCCCCGATCTGCTTCTTCGTGAGCGAGTCGCGCTCGAGAAGGACCGCGAGCTCCATCCTGATCCGGCTCCCGATCGCCTCCGGGAAGCGGAAGACGCGCTGGAGCGGCAGGGCCACGGCGCCCGCCTGCATGTCGGTCGTCATCTGGAGGATGCGGTCCGCGCCCTCCACGTCCGGCTTCGGGCCCTGGCGGATTTCTTCGGCCATCTTCAGGGCGCCGGTGTGTCCGAACGTGGCCGACACGGCGTTCATCGCGGCCTGCACGTCCCGCGATTCCGTGCAGCGCGAGAAGTTCACACGGCGGCCGGCGCCGGCCGCGCCGG
>JAMQPJ010000458.1 GCA_023717585.1 Thermoanaerobaculia bacterium | reverse complement strand
CGGGCGCTGAGGCCGTGGGAAGGCGTCTGATATGGGCTGCCATACTCGATGATATAGTCCCCCATATGAAGACGACGGTCGAGATCAGCGATCCGTTGATGCGCGAGGCGCGGGCGGCCGCGGTTCGCGAGGGGCGAACGCTGCGCTCCCTCCTCGAAGAGGGTCTCCGGGAAGTCCTTGCAGGGCGCAGGAGGAAAGGGCGATTCCGGCTGCGCGACGGCAGCTTCAAGGGGAAGGGCGTTCAGCCAGGAGTCGATCTCTCGAACTGGGATCAGATCCGGTCCCTGATTTACGAGGGCCGCGGCGGTTGATCGCGGTCGACTCCAACATCCTGATCCATGCCCACCGCTCGGAATCGAAGTGGCACGATGCGGCTCGAACCTGCATCGCGAACCTGGCCGGATCGGATGAAACCTGGGCGATCCCCTGGCCCTGCATTCACGAGTTCCTGGCCGTCGTGACACATCCGAAAGTGTTCAACCCGCCCACGCCCGTCGAGCGCGCGCTGAAGCAGGTCTCGATCTGGCTGGAGTCTCCATCGCTGGTCCTCCTTGGGGAGGCGTTCGGGTACTGGGAGGGGCTCGCTTCGGTCATCCTCTCGAGCGGCGTGGCAGGGCCTCGCGTTCACGACGCGCGCATCGCGGCGCTCTGCGTCCTGCATGGAGTAAAGGAGCTGTGGTCGGCCGACCGGGACTTCGGCCGCTTCCCCGATCTGGGAGTCCGAAACCCGCTCGTCGGGTAACGCTCAGCCTTCGATCCAGCTCTCGTGGTACCCGGGCGACTCCAGGGCGAGGGCCTCCTGAGTCAGCCGCAGAGGAGCGAACGTGTCCATCATCACGGCCAGCTCGTCCGTCGAGCGCGTGCCGATCGAACCCTCGTAAGCGCCCGGATGGGGGCCGTGCGGAACGCCGGCGGGGTGCAGGGATACGGCCTTCGGCCCGACGCCCTTGCGGCTCGTGAAGTTGCCGCGCACGTAATAAATGACCTCGTCGCAGTCGACCGAGGCGTGCGGGTAGGGGCAGGGGATCGCGTCGGGGTGCGTGTCCGTCACGCGAGGAACGAACGAGCAGACGAGCGCGTTCCGCCCGGCGAACGTCGCGTGGATCGTGGGCGGCAGGTGGACGAGGCCGGTCTTCGGCTGGTACTTGAGGATGTCGAAGGCGAAAGGCCAGACCGTTCCGTCCCAGCCGACGACGTCGAAGGGCGAGACGGCCGGGAAGCGCTCGACGAACCGGTCGTCTCTCTTCACGAGGATCCGCTTCGGCCCCGGCCGCGGCCCCTCAAAGACGGGCCGGACGAAGTCGCGGTGCGTGTACGGCGCATCCATGCGGAGCTGGCCGACCGGGTTGCGGAATTCGCGAGGCAGATGCAGACCACCCCGCAGTTCGAACAGGATTCCTTCGAAAGGTGAAGAGATGCGGAAGCGGTTGACGACGCCCCGGGGCACGAGGAGATAGTCGTTTCTTCGAAAGGGGAGATCGCCGAACGGCGTTTCGAGGGTTCCCTCTCCTTCGAAGAAAAAGAACAATTCATCGCCGTCGCCATTGCTGAATCCGTCCGGAGTCTCCGCCTCCCGCGGCAGCCGGAAGACCGAGACGACGACGTCGTCGTTCATCAGGATCGGCGTGAATCCCTCGGGCGCCTTCTCGCCGAGCACGAGCCGGCGCCGGAGAGGCTGAGGAGGGGCGGGCGTTCCGGCGCGCCGGTCAAAGGGTCCGGGCGTGGCGGGTCCGATCCGAAAGTCCGTCATCGGCGGACCCTCGTGGTAGAGGATCGAGAACTCGCCGTCGAAGCCCCGGCGCGTGAGGCACTCTTCGTGGCGGAGCGCGCCGGAGGCCGAGCGGAACGCGGTATGCGGCTTGGGCGGCACTTCGCCGAGCTGCATCCGGTCGATCAACCGACCACCCCGAGGGCGCTCGAGTCGGACCGCTGGGCCGCCTCGATCGACTCGAAGAGCGCGCGGAAGTTGCCGTATCCGAAGCCGCGGTCGCCCTCGCGCTGGATGATCTCGTAGAAGAACGGGCCGGCCTTCTCGTCGCCGTACATCGCCATGGCGTCGAGCATGAAGATCTGGAGCATGTACTTGTCGTCCGCTCCGTCCACGAGGATGTGGTTCTTCCGGAGATGCTCCAGGGGCTCTCGCACGTTCGTGATCCGGTTGGCGGCGAGGCGCGCGGGCAGCCGGTCGTAATAGGCCGGGGGCGCGTTCAGGAACGTGATGCCCCTCCGGCGCAGGGCCTCGACGGCCGGGACGATCTCCTTCACG
>JAMQPJ010000457.1 GCA_023717585.1 Thermoanaerobaculia bacterium | reverse complement strand
CCCGCCGCCTCGCACCGGAGGCAGCGGTCCTCGCGCGCTTCGAGGGCCTCGTGGCCCACGCGGGCGCGCTCGACCGGAGGGTCCGGTGACCGGCCGGCCCATCCCGGTCCGCGAGGAGATCCGGGAGTTGCGCGGGTATCGCCTCGCGCGCGAGGATTCTCCGCCGCTCCGCGCGAAGCTGGACTTCAACGAGTCGCCGTTCGATGTGCCCGACGAGATCCGCCGAGAGGTTCTCGAACGCCTCGCCGCGAAGAAATGGGGCCGATACCCCGAGTTCGGCGCCCCGCGCCTGAAGAAGGCGATCGCCGAGGCGATCGGCCGGCGGCCCGAAGAGATCGTGGTCGGGAACGGCTCCGGCGAGGTGATCCTCGCATCCGTCTCCGTGTTCGCGGGCGGAGGGGCGCTCGTGCTTCCGACACCCACGTTCTCGCTGTACGGGCAGATCGCCGCGATCGCGGCGGCCCGGGTCGTGGACGTGCCGCGCACAGGGCCGGACTTCGACCTCGACATGCAGGCGTTTCTCGCGGCGGCGGCGGAGCCGGGCGCCGTTCCCCTCGTGTGCTCGCCCAACAACCCGACGGGCGGCGTCGTGCCGCGCGGATTCCTGGAGAATCTGCTGGAGGTCGCTCCCCTCGTGCTCCTCGATCAGGCCTACGTGGACTTCGCGCGGCCGGGCGACGACGGCCTCCCGCTCCTCGACTCCCGCCCGAACCTCGTCGTCTTCCGGACGCTTTCGAAGGCGTACGCGGCCGCGGGATTCCGGATCGGATACGCGGTTGCACCGCCGGAGCTCGCCGGGGAGATCGAGAAGGCCGTCCTGCCGTTCAGCATCGACCTCGCGGCCGAGGAGCTGGCGGTCGCCGTCCTTGCGCGTCCCCACGTCGCGCGTGCTCATGTGGGCGAGATCGTGGCCGAGCGGGGGCGCGTGGCCGAGGCGCTCACCGCGGCCGGCTGCCTCGTGGCCTCGTCCTCCGCGAATTTCCTCTTCGTGCGGCCGCCGGGCGAGCAGGCGGGGCGCGTGCGCCGCGCGCTCCTCGACAGGGGAATCCTCGTACGCGACATGACCACGGCGGCGCCCGGGCGCCTCCGGGTTTCGATCGGATCCCGGGCGGAGAACGACATTTTTCTCGAGGCGCTTCTGGAGGTGTTATGAGCCGGACCGGATCGGTCGAGCGGAAGACGAAGGAGACGTCCGTGTCCCTGTCGCTGACGCTCGATGGAGCGGGGCGAACGGACGTGGAGACGCCCGTCGGATTCCTGTCCCACATGCTCGAGACGATCGCGAAGCACGCGCGCGTCGATCTCACGGTCCGGGCGTCCGGCGACGTGGACATCGACGCCCATCACACCGTCGAGGACGTCGGCCTCGCCTTCGGCGAGGCCCTGGATCAGGCCCTCGGATCGCGCGCGGGAATCGAGCGCTTCGGCGCGAGCCTCGTGCCGCTCGACGAGGCTCTCGCGCGGTCGGTCGTCGACCTCTCCGGCCGGCCGTACATCGTCTTCGAGTCCCCGATCGACAAGGAGCTCCTCCTCGTGACGAAGGACTTTCCGTTCGCGCTCGTCGAGGAGTTCTGGAAATCCGCGGCCTTCCGCGGCAAGTTCAACCTGCACGTGGACGTGATCCGCGCGAGGAACGGCCACCACGCGGCCGAGGCCGTCTTCAAGTCCGCCGCGCGGGCCCTGAGGCAGGCGGTCGCCCGGACCGGGGGCGGGGTCCTCTCGACGAAAGGGACGCTGACGGCATGAGCGAAGTCTCCAGGCCGACGGTGACGCTCGTGGACTACGGGGTCGGAAACACGGCCTCCGTCATCCGCGCGGTCCGCCGGCTCGGCGCCGAGGTGGACTTCACGGCCGATCTCGACCGGGTGGCGTCGGCACGCCGGCTCGTTCTGCCTGGGGTCGCCGCGTTCGCCCCGGCGATGAACCGGCTGCTCGAGACCGGCCTCGAGTCGGCCGTGCGGGCGGCCGTGAAGCGGGGTGGGCGACTCCTGGGGCTCTGTCTCGGCTTCCAGCTTCTCTTCGAGGAGAGCGAGGAGCACGGCGTGCACCGCGGGCTCGGCCTCGTGCCCGGCCGGGTCCGTCCGTTTTCCGCCGGCGTGCGGACGCCCCACGTGGGCTGGAACCAGCTCCTCGCCCGCCGTTCGGATGGATTCGTCGAGGGGCTAGCGGAGGGGAGCTTCGTCTACTTCGTCCACTCCTATCGGCCCGAAGGCGCCGAAGCCGCCGACGTGGCGGCGGCCTGCGAGCACGGCGGCGAGTTCCCGGCGATCGTGCAGCGCGGAAACGTCTGGGGGTGCCAGTTTCACCCGGAGAAGTCGTCGGAGAACGGCCGGCTCCTGCTGGCGAATTTCCTGTCGGAGGAGGCGCCATGAGCGCCGTGAGAGCCGAACGCCTCTTCCTCTGGCCCGCCATCGACCTCATCGGCGGACGCGTCGTCAGGCTCCTGCGGGGCAAGCGCGAGGCCGTGACGTTCTACGACGAGCCGCCGGCCGAGGCCGCGAGACGATTCGCGGCGGAGGGTGCCGACGGCATTCACGTCGTGGACCTCGATGCGGCGTTCGGCGGGGGGGAAGACGGGAACAACCGGAAAGAGATCGAAGAAATCCTTTCTGTTTCGGACGCCGCGGGCGTGGCGGTGCAGGTTGGGGGAGGGCTACGCACCCGGGAGGCAGTTGAAGACTTCTTAGAAGGGGTGAGTACCGCCCGGGCTGTTGTCGGCAGCTTGCCGTTCCTCGACCGCGCCGCCTTCACACACCTTCTAAGAAAAGAAGGGGGGATGTCTTCCCGCATCGTCGTCGCCCTCGACTGCAAGGATGGCCGCCCGACGGTGCACGGGTGGACCGAGGACGCGGGAGCGGGCGACGCCGTGTCGGCTGCCCGTTCGTTCGCGGCTCTCGGCGTCGAGACGCTCCTCGTCACGGACGTCGCGTGCGACGGGGCGATGACGGGACCGAATCTCGGACTTCTCTCGGCCGTGCGCGGCGTGTTTCCGGGCGAGATCCTGGCGTCAGGCGGCATGCGCGGCGAACAGGACCTCGCCGCCGTCAACCGCGCGCTCGACGGCGGGCCTCGCGGCGCCATCTTCGGCCGCGCGCTGCACGGCGGAGCCACGACCGTGGCGAGGCTCAAAGCGGCGCGCGACCTCGGGAGGCTTTCATGACGCTCGCCGTACGCGTGATTCCGTGCCTGGACGTCGCGAATGGCCGCGTCGTGAAGGGCGTCTCGTTCGTGAACCTCCGCGACGCCGGGGATCCGGTCGAGGCGGCCGCTCGCTACGAGGCCGAGGGGGCCGACGAGGTGGCTTTTCTCGACATCGCGGCCGCGCACGAGAAGCGGGGGACGCTCGTGGACCTCGTGGGGCGGGTCGCCGAGGCGCTGTCGATTCCCTTCACGGTCGGCGGCGGCGTGCGCTCCGTGGAGGACGCGGATGCGCTCCTGAGAGCCGGCGCCGACCGTGTCACCGTGAACACGGCCGCCGTCGAGGACCCCTCCCTCATCACGCGCCTCGCCGAGAGGTTCGGGGCGCAGTGCGTCGTCGTCGCGATCGACGGAAAGCGGCTGCGCGATCCGAAAGGGCTCGCGGTGATGCGGGTGACCACCCATGGGGGGCGGCGCCCCGTCGACCGGACGGTGACGTCCTGGGCGGCGGCGGCGGCGGCGGCAGGTGCCGGAGAGATCCTGCTCACGTCCGTCGACGCGGACGGCACCCAGGCGGGGTTCGACCTCGAAATGCTCCGCGCCGTGCGCGCCGTCGTGGACGTGCCGATCGTGGCCTCGGGAGGCGCGGGCCGGCTCGACGACTTCGCGAAGGCGGTTCTCATCGGGCGCGCCGACGCCGTGCTGGCGGCGTCCGTCTTCCACGACCGGGTCTTCACGGTCGGCGCGGTCAAAGAGGCGATGCGGCGGGCCGGACTCGCGGTGCGTCCCGCACCGGCTCGCGCGCGCACGCTGCTTCCCCGCTACGACGAGAACGGGCTCGTCCCGGTGATCATGCGGGACGTTGAGACCGGCAAGGTCCTCACGCTCGCATGGGCGAATGCCGACGCGATCGCAAAGACGCGCGAGACCGGCCTCGCTCATTTCTACAGCCGGTCCCGAAAGGTCCTGTGGCGGAAGGGCGAGACCTCGGGGAACATCCAGCGGGTCGCTGGGATTTCCCTCGACTGCGACGACGACGCCGTGCTCTACGACGTGCGCCCGACGGGTCCCGCCTGCCACACCGGAGCGGACTCCTGCTTCACCCGTGTGGAGAGCTTCGACGCTCTCGACCTCCCGGCGGCCTCCGCGGGCGCCGATGGGCTCGACCTCACCGACCTCTTCGCGGTCGTGAGGGATCGGAAGGAGTCGCCGGTCACGGGCTCCTACACGAACCAGCTCTTCGACGACGGGATCGCGCGAATCGCCCAGAAGCTGGGGGAGGAAGCCGTCGAGACGGCGCTCGCGTCGGTGACGGGCGACGGCAACGCCCTCGCCGGAGAGGCGGCGGATCTGCTCTATCACCTCGCGGTCCTTCTCACCGCACGCGGCGTCGCGCCGGGCGATGTGTCGGCGAAACTCGCCGAACGCCGCGGCGCCGCCAGGCGCAAGAAGCCGTGAGCAACCGTCGCCTCGTCGTGGTCGAGCGGCCGGCGGACCTCACGACTCCAGTGGCCCTCATGCGCGGCCTTCTCGCGGGAGACGGGCCGTGCTTTCTTCTCGAATCGGTCGAGGGCGGCGACCGTGTGGCGCGCTGGTCGTTTCTCGGCGCTTCGCCTTCGGGGGAGATCTCCGGCCGGGATACGGACCCGTTCGCCGCCCTCAGGGCGCTGCCTCGCGACGGGGCCGCGAGCGGGGAAGACGATCTTCCGCCGTTCACCGGAGGCGCCGTCGGGTACGCGGGCTACGACGCCGTGCGGCGCCTCGAGCGTCTCCCGGCGAAGCGACCCGACGCGATCGGGCTGCCGGACGCGTGGTTCGGGATCTTCGATGCGGTCATCGCCTTCGACCACGTGCGGCACCGGCTGCTCTTCGTGACGCACGCCGAAGACGGCCGCGAAGAGGAAGCGGAGGCGCGCGCACGGCTGACGGCTCTCGAGGAGCGGGCTCTCACACGTATCCCCGACGCGAACTCAAAGCCGCCCTCTTCTCTTGCCTTCAAAGAATCTTCTCCCCGTTCTTCTTTCCTTTCGGCCGTCGGGCGCGCGAAAGAGCACATCCGCGCGGGCGACGTGTTCCAGGTGGTGCTGTCGCGCCGGTGGTCCGCGCCCTTCGACGGCGACCCGTTCGCGGTCTACCGGGCGCTCCGGTCCATCAGCCCGTCGCCGTACCAGTACTTCCTGAGGACGCCGCATGGGACGATCTTCGGAGCGTCGCCCGAGCGTCTCGTGCGCGTCGCGGCGGCCCCCGGCGGCGCGGATGTCGAGACGATCCCTCTCGCTGGTACGAGGCCGCGCGGCGCGACGCGAGAGGAGGATCTCGCCCTGGAGAAAGAGCTCCTCGCGGATCCGAAGGAGCGCGCGGAGCACGTGATGCTCGTGGATCTCGGGCGAAACGACATCGGCCGGGTCGCGAGGGCGGGGAGCGTGCGTGTGAAGGACTTCTTCCGCGTCGAGCGCTATTCCCACGTCATGCACATCGCCTCGCGCGTGACCGGCGTTCTCGCCGAGGGGAAGGACGCCGTCGACGCGCTCGTGGCGACCTTTCCCGCCGGGACGCTGACGGGGGCGCCCAAAATACGCGCGATGGAGATCATCGAGGACCTCGAGCCGGTGAGGCGCGGCGCCTACGGCGGCACGGTGGGCTACCTCGACTTCGCCGGAAACCTCGACGTCGCCATCGCGATCCGCACGGCGGTCGTCGCGAACGGCATTCTCCACGTGCAGGCCGGCGCCGGCATCGTCGCCGACTCGGACCCGGAGGCCGAAGCCACCGAGTGCGAGAACAAGGCGCGCGCCCTCATGCGCGCCGTGGAAAAGGCGGGGACGTACCGATGATCCTCGTCGTCGACAACTACGACTCCTTCACCTACAACCTCGTCCAGGTCCTCTCCATGTTCGACGGCGACGTGCGCGTCGTGCGAAACGACGCGCTCACCGTGGACGCGGTTTTCGCCGCGAAGCCGGACCGGCTCGTCGTGTCTCCGGGGCCGGGCCGGCCGGAAGACGCGGGCATCTCGTGCGAACTGATCCGCCGGAACGACCGCATCCCGCTGCTCGGCGTCTGCCTCGGCCATCAGGCCCTCGGGGCCGTGTTCGGCGGAACGGTCTCCCGCGCTCCGGTCCTCATGCACGGCAAGACCTCGGAAATCGCGCACGAGGGGACGGGGATCTTCGCGGGGCTCCCGAGCCCTTTCACGGCGACGCGATACCACTCCCTCGTCGTGGAGCGGGATTCGGTTCCCGAGGTTCTCAGGATCACCGCCACGACCGAAGGCGGGCTCGTGATGGGCCTCGCCCATCGGACCCTCCCTCTCGTGGGGGTGCAGTTCCATCCCGAGTCGATCCTCACGGTGGAGGGAGAGCGGCTCCTCAGGAACTTCGCCGACGGGCGGCTCGCATGACGACGGCCGCCCACCGCGCGCTCCGGGCGGTGGCGCGCGGCGCGCGGCTGACGCGCGCGGAAGCGCGGGCCGCCGTGTCGGCGCTTCTCGACGAGGATGTCTCCGGGGCGATCGCGGGCGGCCTCCTCTCCGCGCTGGCCGCCCGGGGCGAGACGATCGAGGCCGTGGCCGGAGCGGTGGACGTTCTTCGGGCTCGCGCGACGCGGCCCCCCGTGGACGAGGCCCTGGCCGCCCGCTCCATCGACGTCTGCGGAACAGGGGGCGACGGGCTCGGCACCTTCAACGTCTCGACCGCCGCCGCCTTCGTCGTCGCGGGTGCGGGAACGCCCGTCGCCAAGCACGGGAACCGCGCCGTCTCCTCGGCCTGCGGCTCGGCCGACGTCCTCGCCGCGCTCGGCGTGGAGATCGAGATGCCGCCCGGCCTCGCCGCGGAGGCGCTCACGCGCGCGAACGTCACGTTCTTCTTCGCGCCGCTCTACCACCCGGTGATGAAGAAGGTCGGCGCGATCCGGCGCGAGCTGGGAGTCCGCACGGTATTCAACCTCGCCGGACCCCTTTCGAATCCTCTCGGCGTCACGCGGCAGATCGTGGGAGTGGATCACCCCGAGCGTGTTCCCGTGATCGCGGGGGCCCTCGCGGAGCTCGGCACCGAGCGCGCGCTGGTTTTCTCCCACGAGACCGGGGGCGACGAGCTCCTGCCCTTCGGCCGGACGTTTGCGGCGGCCGTGAACGGCGCCCGTGTCGAGCTCCTCGAGCTGACCGCCGTCGACTTCGGCCTGGAGGAGGGGAGCCCCGACCCCCTGAAGGGCGGAGACGCGCGCACGAACGCGGAGATCCTGCGCGCAATCCTCGGCGGTTTCCGACGCGACGCGCGGGACGTCGTCCTCATGAACGCCGCTGCTGCGCTCGTCGTCTCGGGCCTGGCCGCGGACTACCGGGAAGGCGTCGCGCGGGCAGGGCGATCGATCGACGAGGGAAACGCGCGGGAGGCGCTCGATGGGCTCGTCAGGATCTCGAGGGGGGGCGCAAGGTGAGGGAGCCGGAGATTTTGACTTTTTAGAAAGAGAGAGAAAGAAAGAGATTCGGATTCCTTAGAAGGGTAAGGGAAGAAATCCGGAATCGCTTAGAAGGTAGAAGGAAAAGGGAAGTTGGGAAAGGGCGAATCGATTCTGGGAGAGATTCTCGCGGCGAAGCGGCGGCGTATCGCGGCCGGCGAGTACACGGCAGCGCTGCGTGGCGGGTCGCCCGACGCGCGGCCGGATGGTGCGCGCTTCGCCGCAGCCTTGGGCTCTTCTCCCTCTCCAAATTCCCTTTCTAAGCAAATCCTTCCTCCTTCTTTTCTTTCCGAGATCAAGCACAGGTCTCCAAGTGCAGGCGTCCTTCTGCCTGATGCCAACGCCCGCATCGAAGACGTCGCGCGCGCCTATCGGCGCGGGGGGGCGTCGGCCCTGTCCGTCGTCATCGAGCAGGACTTCTTCGGCGGCGATCCGTCGTGGCTGCCCCGCGCGAAGGCGGCGTCGGGGCTGCCGGTCCTGATGAAGGACTTCGTCGTTGACGAGGTCCAGCTGTACTTCGCCGCGGCCCTCGGCGCGGACGCGGTGCTCCTCATCGAGTCCGCCCTCGACGGCGAGACGCTCTCGCGGCTGCATCGGGCCGCGCGCTCCCGCGGCCTCGCGGTCCTCGTGGAGGCGCACGACGAGACCGGGATCCGGCGGGCGCTGGCCGTGGGCGCGGAAATCGTCGGCGTGAACGCGCGCGATCTCGGGACGTTCGCCGTCGACCTGCCCGGAATGGCCCGTCTCGGGGCCCTGCTGCCGCCGTCGGTCGTCCGCGTCGCCGAGAGCGGCATCAGGACCCGCGCGGACGTGGAGACGCTCTCGGCCGCGGGCTACGGGGCATTCCTTGTCG
>JAMQPJ010000445.1 GCA_023717585.1 Thermoanaerobaculia bacterium | reverse complement strand
AGGACTCCCGCGAGATGCGCCGCGCCGCCGGCGGCCGCGATGATCACGGCGAGGCCGCGCTTTTCGGCGCTCGCGGCCCACTCGGCGGTGAGCTTCGGGCTCCGGTGAGCCGACATGACGCGGCACTCGTGCGCGACGCCGAAGCGTGTCAGCAGCTCGTCCGCGTGTTTCATCGTCTCCCAGTCGGACGTCGAGCCCATGACGACGCCGACGAGCGGACGGCCCGGGCGCGCGGCCTTCTTCATGGGCCCGATCCTACCTTCTCGGCAGGAGTCAGACGCTCCAGGAGCGGGCGGTCTCGGCGGCGAACTCGTCGAACCGCCGCGGTGGGTGGCCGAGGAGTGCGGTCAGGCGCGCGACGTCGGCGGGCGCGGCCTTCAGGCCCTTTTCCTGGAAGAACGCGTACATGAGCCTGAGGTCGAACACCAGGAGAGCGGGGAGGAACGCGAGCGACTGCTTCTCCCACGCGTCGAGGTCGTTCCCGCCGTACGCGAGCTTGCGGCCGAGGACGCCGCCCCACGTGGCGGCCGTGCCGCTCGCCGTCAGGACATCCGGACCGGCGACGTTGATCGTCTCGCCGTCCGCCGCGCCCGTCGTGAGCGCGATGACGGCGGCCTCCGCGATGTCGCGGACGTCCACGCGCGACAGGCCGACGTCGCCGAAGGGCTGCGGGTACACGTCGTACGCGAGCATGGCGTCCTTGTACCAGGTGTCGTTCTGGAAGAAGTTGTTCGGCCGGAGGATCGTGAAGGGGATTCCCGAAGCCCTGATCGCGGTCTCGATCGGGAGCTTCGCCCCGAAGTGCGGAAGGTGCGGCGCCTCGTCGGCGCCCTGCACCGACATGTAGACGACCTTCTTCACTCCGGCAGTCCGCGCGCCGTTCAAGGCCATGAGGCCCTCGTGGCATTCGGTCGGGCTGACCGCGTTGAGAAGGAACACGCCGTCCATCCCGGTGAATACCCCGCGGATCGTCCCGGGGTCGAGCAGGTCGCCGGCCACGGCCCTCGCTCCCGGAGGCAGAGGCTTCTTCGGGTCGCGCGTGAGCACCGAAACCTCCGTCCCGCGCGCGAGAAGGCCCCTGGCAACCTGCGATCCGACCGTGCCCGTGCCGCCGAGAACGAGGACTTTCATCCTCTCGCCGTCACTTTCCCATGTGCCGGATGATCGCGTCTCCGAAGCCGCTGCATTTCACTTCCGTCGCGCCTTCCATCAGACGCGCGAAGTCGTAGGTGACCGTCCTGGCGGCGATCGCCCCGTCCATGCCCTTGAGGACGAGATCCGCGGCTTCGTCCCAGCCCATGTACCGCAGCATCATCTCGCCGGAGAGGATTTCGGATCCCGGGTTGACCTTGTCGAGGTTCGTGTACTTCGGCGCCGTGCCGTGCGTCGCCTCGAAGATGGCATGGCCGGTCACGTAGTTGATGTTCCCGCCCGGCGCGATCCCGATGCCCCCGACCTGCGCGGCGAGGGCGTCCGAAAGATAGTCTCCGTTGAGATTCATCGTCGCGATGACGTCGAACTCGTCCGGACGCGTGAGGACCTGCTGGAGCGTGATGTCGGTGATCGCGTCCTTGACGAGAATCTTGCCCTTGGCGAGCTCCGCCTTCTGCTCGGCGTTCGCGGCGGCCTCGCCCTTCTCGCTCTTCGTCCGCTCCCACTGCTCCCAGGTGTACGTCTGGGCCTTGAACTCGCTCTCGGCGAGGGCGTAGCCGTAGTTCCGGAAGGCGCCTTCCGTGAACTTCATGATGTTGCCCTTGTGGACGAACGTGACGCTCTTTCTCTTGTTCGCGATCGCATACTGGATCGCGGAGCGAATGAGACGCTCGCTGCCCCCCTTCGAGATGGGCTTCACGCCGAAGCTGGTCGTCTCGGGGAAGCGGAGCTTCTTGTGCTGCGCCGGGAAGTTCTCCTTCAGGAACGCGGCGACCTTCCTGCCCTCGTCGGTTCCGGCGGCGAACTCGATGCCGGCGTAGATGTCCTCGGTGTTCTCCCGGAAGATGACCATGTCCACTTTTTCGGGGTGTCTCACGGGAGAGGGCACGCCCTGGAACCAGCGCACGGGGCGCAGGCAGACGTAGAGGTCGAGGGTCTGGCGCAGCGCGACGTTCAGCGAGCGGATGCCGCCCCCGATCGGCGTCGTGAGCGGGCCCTTGATGCCGACGAGGTACTCGCGGAACGCGTCGATCGTCTCGTCCGGGAGCCACGTCTGGAGGCGGTCGAAGGATTTCTGGCCCGCGTAGACCTCCATCCATTCGATCTTTCGCTTTCCGGAATAGGCCTTCTCGACGGCGGCGTCGAGGACGCGCACGGTGGCGCGCCAGATGTCCGGACCCGTCCCGTCTCCCTCGATGAAGGGGACGATGGGCCGGTCGGGGACATGGAGCTTCCCGCCCGAGATCGTGATCTTCGCTCCCGAGGCGGGCACCGTGGGCTTGGCGCTGGACATGGCTGACCTCCTTCGTGGGCGCGAATCATAGGCGAACGGCGGGCGCGCGGTTGCCTCCTGATGCATCTGCACCAGACAACCGGCGGGCCCGCCGGAACCATGTTTTGGAAGGACCGAAAGAAAGGACTCCCATATGGCGAAGCTCAAGAACGAAGTCCTCGACAAGAAGGCGGACCTCGCGGGTCCGGGCATCGGCAGTTACGAGGAGCTGGAAAAGGTGCTCCCGACGGACTACGTGCCTCTGCTCGACCCGAAGGAAACGCAGCGGGCGATCACCGCCGTGAAAAGGTACATCGAGGACGGCCTCTGCCGCGAGCTGAACCTCATGCGGGTGGAGGTCCCGCTCATCGTGGACGCCGAGAGCGGCGTGAACGACTACCTCGACCGCGACGGTTCGCGGGGCCCCGTCACGTTTCACATCGCGAACGACCACGACGCGCATCCGATCGACGGGCAGGTCGTCCAGGCGGCCACGAAATGGAAGAGGATCGCGCTCCAGCAGTTCGGGATGAAACCCGGCGAAGGTCTCGTGACCGACATGCGCGCGGTGCGCAAGGACTACTTCCTCGATCACGATCACAGCGCCTACGTCGACCAGTGGGACTGGGAGAAGGTCATCACCGCCGACGAGCGCAATCTCGACTTCCTCACGAGGACGGTCGAGGGCATCTGGAAGGTCCTGAAGGGCGCCGAGGACTTCGCGCTCGACGCCTTCCCGGACCTCGAGAAGAAACGGCTCCCGCGCCTGCCCGAGAAGCTCGCGTTCCTGCACGCGGAGGAGATCCTCGACCGCTTCCCCGACCTCCCACGCAAGGCACGCGAGAACGCGATCCTCAAGGATCACCCCGCGGTCTTCATCTACGGCATCGGCTGGACGCTGAAGGACGTCTATCCGCACGAGATGCGCGCGGCGGACTACGACGACTGGGTCACGCAGACGCACACCCAGGACGGCCGGGTCATGCACGGCCTGAACGGCGACATCCTCGTCTGGAATCCGGTCACGAGGAGGCGGCACGAGCTCTCGTCCATGGGCGTCCGCGTGAACGCCGAGACGCTGAAGAAACAGCTCGAGCTCACGCACCAGCTCCACTTCCTGAAATACCCCTATCACCAGGGCATCGCGAACGGCACGCTCCCGCTTTCGATCGGCGGCGGCATCGGCCAGTCGCGGGTGCTGATGCTCCTGCTCCGGAAGGCGCACCTCGGCGAAGTCAGCGTCACCGTGTGGCCGAAAGTCCTGAAGGAGATGTGCGCGAAGCGGAACATCCACGTCATCGAGTAGCCGGGCGGCTTCACGCGTCGTCGGGACGCAGCCGCCGTTCCGTCGCGTACGGAAAGACGTCGACGATCTCGCCGGCGCGCTCCCGCCGCTGGGTGTCCAGCCAGAACCGCACTCCGAGGAGGTCGGAGTGCCGCTCGAGGAAGCCCTCCAACGCGGCGCCCCTGAGGCCCATGAACGTGAGGAACTCCTCGGGAAAGACGTCGTTCTCACCCACGTAGAACGACGGCTCCGAGTTCTCGGCGTCCTCGTCGGCCCCGGCCGGCAGCTCGCGGAAGTTCACGACCGTGAGAAACGAGATCTCGTCGTAGTCGTAGAAGACGACGCGGCCGTGCCGGGTGAGGCCGAAGTTCTTCGGGAGAAGGTCGCCCGGAAAGACATTCGCCTTCGCGAGGTCGCGGATCGCCTCTCCGAAGTCGACGATCGCGGCGCGCGCCTTTTCGGGCGGCGCGTCCCTGAGGTAGAGATCCAGCGGCGTGAGGCGCCGTTCCGTGTAGAGGTGGTGGAGGACGACCTCCTCCCCGCGGACCTCGACGGTCTCGGCCGCGCTTTTCAGAAGGACGCCGAGGAGCGCGGGGTCGAAGCGCGCGACCGGGAAGGAGAGGTGCTCGAACTCCTGGACGTCGGCGAGGCGGCCCGCGCGCGTGTGCCGGAAGACGAGCCGGTACTTGTCAAGGACATCCCTGCGGCTCGCGGTCTTCGGGGGGGCGAAGGAGTCGCGGATGACCTTGAAGACCACGTCGTAGGACGGGAGCGTGAAGACGAGCATGACCATGCCGCGCACGCCGGGCGCCTCGAGGAAACGGTCGTTCGAGGACCCGAGGTGGCGGAGAAGGTCGCGGTAGAGCTCGGTCTTGCCGTGCTTGTTGAA
>JAMQPJ010000431.1 GCA_023717585.1 Thermoanaerobaculia bacterium | reverse complement strand
GTCCTTCTTCATGCTCGCCGCGAACGTCGTCGAGTTTCCGTAGTGGCCGTCGAGGAGGAAAGAGCGCTCGTACACGTGCGAGTGGCCGCCGAGGACGAGATCGACGCCGGCGGCTTCGAGGATCGGGTTCACGAACTGGCGCATCTCGACGAGCTCCGTCTCGACGTCGGAGTCGTGGGTCCCCTTCGTGTACGGCGGGTGATGCCAGTACGCGACGATCCACGTCTGCGCCGTCGCCGCGAGATCGGCGGAGAGCCAGGTGAGCATCGGGCTGCCGGGGAGCCGGCTGACGTCGTACGCGTCGAGGCACACGAAGTGCACGTTGCCCGCGTCGAACGAGTAGTACGCCTCCGTCCCTGACGCCACGCCGCCGGCCTCGGCGGCCCTCGGGAGCCGGAACAGGTCGAAGTAGACCCCGGAGCCCGTGCTCCCGTTCGCCGAGCCGCCGTCGTGGTTCCCGAAGGCGGGCCAGAGCGGCGCCGACGCGAGAAGGCCGGGGAACGTGCCGAAGACGGCGGCGCCGTACTCAGCGTCGGTGCCCGCGACGTAGGCGTTGTCGCCGAGCATGAGCCACAGGTCGGTCCCGCGAGCGCCCGTGTACGCGAGATACGCGTCGCGCACGGCGCGCGCGTTCGCGTCCGCGGTGCCGGAGTCCCCGACCGCCCAGATCCTGAGCGGCGTCGCCGCGCCGGCGAGCGGCGGGGTCACGAACGAGGACGGCGGTCCCGGGACGAGGACTCCCGCGGCGGTGCCGATCGCGTAGTGGTACCGCGTCCGGGGCGCCAGACCGGTCACGGCGACCGCGTGCTCGGTCGCGAGGCCGGGATCCGAGAAGACGAGCGTGAGCGACGCCGCGTCGGTGCCCGCGAACACGCGTCCGTCCACGGGGACGTCCGTGCGCCAGCACACGAGGACGGAGGACGGCGTCGCGGTCTGGAGCCAGGGCCCCCGGGTCACGGCGAGGGCGAGCGCGCCATGTGCCGCGAGCGACAGGCCTGCGAGGAACGCGCGCCCGAGTGTGAGCGGCTTGATGCCTATCTTCTGCTCCCCACCGTCGCCCGGAGGAGGCGCAGACGCGCGTCCAGCTCCTCCGGCGTCATGTCCGCGTACTTGGCGGGGAGGAGGCGGCGGCTGGAGGATTCGAAGACGGCCAGGAGCTCCATGTACTCCAGGAGCTCGGCGTCGCGGCTCGGGAAGTAGTCGTGGGCGGCGCTGATGAGGTGGCCGGCCATCACTTCCGCGTCGCCCCCGGCCTGCTGCGCCGCGTCGTCGTTCGCCATCAGGATGACGGCCTCGACGTCCGCATTGCTGTAGCCCACGAGCTTCTTCGAGAAGTCCTCCCGGAGCGCCGCGAATTCGACCTTCGTCTTGATGCGGTTCTTTCTGACCTGCGCGCGCGCGACGTTCTCGACCTCTTCGGGCGTCTGCGAATAGAGGAAAGGGATCTTCTTGTCGAGGCG
This sequence comes from Thermoanaerobaculia bacterium, assembly GCA_023717585.1. Taxonomy (GTDB): domain Bacteria; phylum Acidobacteriota; class Thermoanaerobaculia; order UBA5066; family UBA5066; genus Fen-183. The sequence goes on along the minus strand of JAMQPJ010000431.1, from coordinate 2,312 downwards.
GCCGGCGCGCTTCAGGTCCACGTCGAGCTTGTCGGGGCGGTTCGTCATGACGAGGAAGAGGATGCGCCCGCGGTTCGACGTGTCGGACATGAACTCCTTGATGCGCGCAATGACGCGCGACGAGGTCCCTCCGTCCGATTCGCCCTCTCCGGAGCCGAACGCGCGGTCGCCCTCGTCGATGATGACGACGACCTGTCCGATGGCCTTGATGACGCTCAGGATCTTCTCGAGGTTGCCTTCCGTCGCGCCCACCCACTTGCTGCGGAAGTTCTTCAGCTTGATGGTGGTGAGGCCGCACTCCTTCGCGAACGCCTCGGCCACGAACGTCTTCCCCGTGCCCATGGGTCCCGTGAAGAGGATGCCCATGGGTACGCGGCTCGTCCGCGACTCGCGGATGTTCTCCGCGATGAGCATGAGGTCTTTCTTGACCTCTTCCATGCCGCCCACGACCTCGAACCCGTGGTCGGGCACGACGAACTCCACGAGACCGAAGCACTCGCGCTCGAGGATCTCGCGCTTCCGCGCGGCGATGAGGCGATCCGCCTCCGCCCGCGCCGCGTCGCTCATGGCGGGTGTGATGAGGCTCGTGATCTGGATGGCCTTGAGCCCCGCGGTCTGGTCCGCGTACCGGCGCGCGGCCCCGTCGGAAAGACCGGGGTCCGCCTGCTTCGCCGCCTGACCTCGCGTGGCCGTATCCGGCATCGGGACTTCGACGACGGCGACCTTCGGGTTCGACAGGAGCTTCGGAGAAAGGTCCGTCAGGTTCTCTGCCACGAGGAGCACCACGTTGTCGCCCTTCTCGATCTCGGGCAGGAACGACCAGCGGTGAAGCGTGACCAGCGCGGCGCGGTCGGAGTCCCCCTGGAAAGCCGGATCGCCCGTGGGCGCGAGAGCTTCGGCGTACTCGAGGACGACCGCAGTCTTGTTCGAGGCCGAGAGGAGCTTCTCCAGCGCCGGCAGGACGCGGTCCTTCTGCGTGACCGTGACGAGGTCGTCCATCGCGTCCGCGAATTGTCCCCTCTTCGTGAACCGCACGCCCGTCGACACGTTGTAGAGAAGCACCGTGTCCTTCGAGTCTTTCAGGAGCACGTCCGTGAGGAAGCTCGAAAGCGAGAGCATCTTCCCGCCGTACAGCACGACGTCGTAGACGTTCCCGTGCAGGACGAACATGGAAGCTTCGTTCCGAAGGTACCTTCGGCGAAGATCTTCGGCCCAGGCCGGGAGGGCGCGTGCGGGCCCGGTCTCCGCCACGTCACATCTCCCGCTCGACGCCCATGCCGCTCAGGATCTTCTCGGTGTCCTGCGCGGTCTGGCGGATGGCTTCGACGCCGTCCAGCAGCTCGTCGAGCTGGCCCGAGAGCTCCTGCGGCGACTGCATGGTGACGATCTGGTCCGCGATGAGCTGGAAGGAGTTCTCGATGAGGTCGAGCTGGCCGCGGGCCACGCTCAGGTAGCTCCGGATCTCCTGAACCTTCTCGAGGCGGCGCCCCACGATGGAGAGGTTCTTCTTCGCGATCGCGGTTCGCGGGTCCGCGGGATTTCCACCTTTGGCCGATTGCTCGTAGCGCCGGTGGTCCTTGTCCAGGGCCTCGGTGTCGATCGAGCCGAGGTAGGACTCGTAGCGCGCGCAGGTGACCGCCATCTCGACGAACGCGTCCACGAGCCGGTCCGTCTTCACGATCTCGTTCCGAAGGAGATCCCCGGTGAAGGATGGGTTCTGCGCGGCCAGGCGCCGGATCTCCTCCTGGCGCGCCACGAGCGCGTCGACGCGCTGGCGCTCCTCGTCACCCACGGTCACGAGTCGCGCCGCGCGCTCCTGCGCCTGGAGGGCGTTCCGGAGCTTCTCGAACTTCGGGTCCCAGAGGAGATGCTTCAGGCGCTTGCTGTCCGGCGCATGAAGCAGCCACAGGCCCTCGAGCCCCAGCGCCACGATCGCGAGGACGGGATTCAGCGTGAGGCCCGCCGCGGCGAGCGCGCCGGTGAAGAGCGACAGGTTGTACGGGTTCGTGAAGGCCATCTTCAGGTAGGGGTTCTTGTCGAAGACGGCGCCGCGCGCGAACCGGCGCGCCGCATCGGTGATGCCTTCCTGCACGGGCGTGGGCTCGACCTGGGCCGGCACCGTCTTCGGAGCGGCCTTCACGGGCGTCTTCGGCGTCTCGATCGTACCCATGGATGCCGCTAGTTTCGCATTACGCGCCGGGCGCACCGCATCACGGTCCTCACAGCGTCGAGTACCGGGCCCGGATCTCCCCGAGGAGGGAGAGAAACTCCGGCGTCGTCGAAATTCCCGTCCGGTAGGCGAGCCCGCGCTC
>JAMQPJ010000430.1 GCA_023717585.1 Thermoanaerobaculia bacterium | reverse complement strand
CCCGCGGCGTCGTAATCGTGCGCCCGCTCGTGAAGCTCCGCGCCAAGCAGCTTCGCCCGGAGGCGCAGCGCGACGGGCGTCCCCGCGAGGCCCGCCGCGGCGCGCTCCAGCACGAGCCGGGCCTCGCCGTCACGGCGGGATTCGACGAGGACCCAGGCGCGCGCGACGTCCTCCCCGGGCGCGCCTCCCGGGCAGAGCGCGAGAGCACGTCCTTCCTCGCGCAGGCGGACGAGCGCGCGGGCCGTCGCGAGCCTCTCGTCGAGCGGGATGCCGGAGACCGCGTCGGCGATGATTCGTCCCGCCGCGGCGCGCGCGTCTTCCGGGCGGCCCGCCCCCTGCAGGATGCGCACCGCGAGAAGCGGACGCCCGAGTTCGGGCTCCGTCTGGGGGGCGCGCGACAGGAGCTCCGCGGCCACGGAGGAGTCTCCGCCCGTCACGGCCGCGTCGAGGGCGCGGCGGGCTGCCGCGAGGTCGCCTGCTTTCCCGCGCGCGAGGGACGCGATGGCAAAGCGAGACGCCGTGATGCCCGGAACGTCCGCGCCTTCGAGGCGGGCGACCGCGTCCCGGCGCGCCGAGACGGGCACGCGCGCGGCGATTCTCCGGCGTTCTGCGTCGTCCCGAAACGAGTAAGTACTGGCGTGCAGGGGTACGAGAATTCCCGCTTCCGCGGCCGCCTGAAGGGCTTCTTCCGAATTGCGGAGAGGGACGCCCGCGGCCGCGGCGGCTTCCACGGCCCCGAAACCGCCGGCGAGGAGAGCGGCTGCCTCGAGCACGGGATCTGGACGGCGCGAAGCGGCCGGCCGCGCCCGCGCGGAGCCGAGGCGCCCCTCTGCAGGATCGAACCGCGCCGCGAGTCCGTGCGCGACGTCGAGGAAGCGGCCCGCATCCGTCGCCGCGGCCGCCGTGTCGTCCGCCTCGCGCCACGCGGCCAGGGCGTCGTGCACGGACGCGAAGGGAAGCCAGAGAAGCGATGCGGCGTCGCCGCGGCTCATCCGGAAAGCGAGGAGCGGCGCGTCCTCCCAGGGACGCAGGCTCGCGGCTCGCGTGGCGAAGAGCCGGAACCCGAGGGCGGGAAGCTCTTCCTCGAACCCGCGGCGCGAACGCTCGTCCCACCGTTCGAGGGAGATCGCGACGAGCGCCACGGGAGGCCCGTCGACGGAGCGCGGAGCCCGCGCACCGTTCGCGAGCGCCTCGACGAAGGCGGCCCGCGGATCCTCGGCGAGAGCGCGGGCGAGCCGCCGGAGCGCGCCCCCCTCCTCGAGGGCCGAGAGAGATGCGCACTCCAGGAACGCGGGAGGCTCGTCCCGGCGCGCGGCTCCGCGCGCAAGCCAGAGCGCGGCGGGTCCGACCGCGACAGCGGGCCGGGACGACTCGACTCGCGGGAGGGAGACCGCCGGAAGCGCGAGACCGAGCAGATCGCGCGATACGGCGCGCCCAACGTCTCCCCGCCGCGCGAGCTCGCAGATCAGAGCCTCGGGGCGCGCGCGAATGTCCGCCGCCCGGAGCGCGGAGAGAGCGTCCTCCATGACATCGCGCGGCAGGGCCCGGTCGAGGGCGCTTTCGATCGAGCGGCGCAGCGCGTCCGCATCGCCGCCCCGCACGTCCCGCCCGGAGAGGCGCAAGGCCGCGGCCGCGACGACGAGCGCGGGCGGCACCGCGCGCCACGCGGCGGCCGGGGGCGCGCCCAGCGCCGGCCGGTCCACAGCGTCGCCCTGGGCGCCGAGAAGCTCGACATCTTCCGCGGCGAGGCCGAGGCCATGGAACGAAAGGAACCCCGCGAGCGAGCCGAGCCTCACGAGGTACGCGCGGCGCGCACGAGCGGCGAGCCGGCCGAGCGGCGCGAGGCGCGCGCCTTCGAGGCCGAGGACGAGGCCTCTCGGGCCCGGGCGCGCCGAAACGAATGCGGGGAGAAGAGGGTGGGAGAGCCGGACGAGAGCCGACCCGCCCGCCGCTAGATCGCGGCGCGGAATCGTCCACTGCCGGAGGGCCTTCAAAGGCATCTTCCGTCCTCCCGCCGCGAGCAGGTCGCTACCCGGTGTCTAACCCCGGACGATTTCGAAAAAGGGGCGCGCCGTCAAGTGAGCGGGCGGCGGGCCAAAACGAGCTCGAAACCGTGGAGAAACCCGCGGCCCACGTCGACAACCGCGGCCCCCGTGAGACCCGCGGCCTCGAGCAGCCGGGCGATCTCCGCGCCGTCGCACGTCGCCACCCCCCCGCCCCGGGTGACGCCGAGGCCCACGGCCAGCCGTTCCTGCGCCGAATCCAGCCGCCTTTTCCAGCCTGGCCCCCCGCCGCTCGTGAGCGCGACGAAGAGCCCGCCGGGTGTCAGAGCGCGCACGGCCCGTGCGAGGAAGTCGGCCCTCTCGGGCGGCGGCACGAGGTAGAGCACGTCGATCAAGGCCGCCTGCGAGAACGCGCCCGGGGTCGCGGCGTCGACGGTCCCGGCGCGGAAGATGCGCGCCGGCGACTCCGGGAGCCAGCGGCGCGCGCGATCCACCTTTCGGGCGTCGGAATCGAGACCGAGGTACGTTCCCTGGAATCCCGCGCGTTGCAGAAGGTGCGCGAGGAGGCCCGGCCCGCAGCCGAAATCCACGAGGCGGCCGTCGGGCTCGAAGGCCTCGACGACGCGCTTCCACGGCGCGCTCCGAAACCGCAGATCGAGGTGGGCGCGCTCGGGCAACGTGAGAGGCGCGGCCGCCCTGCGGAGCCCGGCCGATTCCCCGCTTCCGAGAGTCAGGGAGGCTCCCGCTGCCGGTTCGGCTTGCCGTTTCATGGGCGCTCGTAGACTACAGCCACGAGCTCCGTCTCTTCCTCAGCGCCATATCCGTGGCCGTTTCGAGCCGCCGGGGACCGCCGCCTCGCGGCGCTGGCGGCCGCGTGGCTCGCCCTGATCCACCTCTGGGCCGCATTCGCGGTTCACGTTCTGCCGCTCGCGCGCCCCT
>JAMQPJ010000417.1 GCA_023717585.1 Thermoanaerobaculia bacterium | reverse complement strand
TCGCGAGGTACTGGCCGACGATCTCCCCCGCCGTGAGATTCCGCCCGGCGCCCAGGCGGCCCGTCACGCAGAACGCGCAGTCCACGGCGCAGCCCGCCTGCGAGGACAGGCAGATCGTCACCCGTGAAGCGCCCGGCGTCTCGGGGTCCGTCCACGAGGGCGTCTTCTTCGATTCCACGATGTACACGGCTTCGATCCGCGCCCCGTCCGCCAGCTCGCAAAGGAACTTCTCGGTCCCGTCGAGAGCGGGCGTCCTCGCGACGATCTTCGGGAGGCCGATGACGAAGTCCTTCGCGAGGGCCTCGCGCATCTCCCTCGGGAGATTCGTCATTTCCTCGAAGTCCGCGGCGCGCCGCTCGTGGATCCACTTGAAGATCTGCGCGGCGCGGAACGACTCCGGGGCGATCTCGCGCACCGCGCGCGCGACGTCAAGCGGGGGAAGGCCCAGGAGATCCCGCACGGCGGCAGGGTACCTTCTTCGGTCCTCCGCGCCCTCTTCTGGCCCTCTCAGCCCCTCTCAACCCCTCTTGGCGACGGTCGACCGGATCGTGACCGTGGCCTGCGGGCGGCGGCTGGAACGAATGGGCCGCGTGGGGTCGATCCCGACGGAGCGCAGAAAGCTCAGATCCTTGACGTTGATCTGGAAGACCACGCGCTCGACCGTGGAGCCCTCCTCGTGCCCGGCGGCGCCGGTCGCCTGGAGCGATCCTCGCCGGATGGACGGCAGTGCGGCCGACGAGCGCCGTCCGCGCTTCTCGAGGGCGACCGTTGCGTCGAGGACGAGATACACGCCGTAACCCTCGGCCTTCACCTTCGCGAGGATCTCGTGCACTTTCTCCGAGGACGACACCGCTTCGTTGAGCGCGGCGCCGAGCTCGCGAAGGTACGCGCGGACCTTGTCGTCGAGTGCCATCCGAACGGCAATCTAGGCTGCTGCCTTCGGGGAGTCAATCGGCCGGGACGGCTGTTCGGTTTCCCCCGACGAATCGCTTTTCTTCTGAGCGCATGAGGAGCAGAATCCGCCGCCCGGCGGCCGGAGGGGAATAAGGCGGGTTCCCCGGGTCGTTCCCGTTGCATCGGAGGCGCCATGCTCTTCAGTTCGAACAAGCGGCAGATTCCAGCGCCCGGCGAGGCCCTTCCCGGCCGCGCCGACAGAATGCCCGTCCCCGAGAGGCACTTCGTCAACGGCCATCCGCTCGAGCCGCCCTTCCCCGAGGGGATGCGGCGCGCCCTCTTCGGGATGGGCTGCTTCTGGGGCGCCGAGAAGAAATTCTGGCAGAGGAACGGCGTCTTCTCGACCGCCGTCGGCTATGCGGCCGGCGCGACTCCGAACCCCACCTACCGCGAGGTCTGCACGGGACAAACGGGACACAACGAGACCGTGCTCGTCGTGTTCGACCCGGCGCAGGTCTCGTACGAGGATCTCCTCAAGGTTTTCTGGGAGAGCCACGACCCGACGCAGGGAATGCGGCAGGGGAACGACACCGGCACGCAGTACCGCTCGGGCATCTACACGTTCGACGAGACGCAGCGGGAGGCGGCCGAGGCCTCGAAGAGCGCGTTCCAGAGGGAGCTCGCCGCTGCCGGCTACGGCGCCATCACGACCGAGATCCTGCCCGCCCCAGAGTTCTATTACGCCGAGGACACTCACCAGCAGTACCTCGCGAAGAATCCCGACGGCTACTGCGGCCTCGGCGGAACGGGCGTCTCCTGCCCGGTGGGGGTCGCCCGAACGGCGTAAGACCCGGGCTCGGATAGGCTCCTCCCGCCGATTCGGGGAGGCCCTCATGCGATTCACGAAATCCTCGCTCGCCGCCCTCCTGGTCACGACGCCGCTTCTCGCGGGGCCTCCGACGCTCGTGAAGGCGGGCCGCCTCCTCGACGTACGGACGGGCGTTCTCCTCGAGCAGCAGGGAATCCTCATCGAAGAAGGAAAGGTCAAGGAGGTCGGTCCCCTCGCATCGGTCTCCGGGCGCGTTCCAAAGGACACGACCGTGATCGACCTCCTGGCGAGAACGGTTCTTCCCGGGCTCATAGACGGGCACGCGCACCTCCTCGACGCGATGAACTACCGGCTGCGAGGGTGGGAGAACCTGCTCACCACGGTCGCGGGAATGAGCCCCGGTAAACGGGCTCTCCTGGGCGCGTCGAACGCGAAAGAGACGCTCCTGGCGGGGATCACGACGGTTCGGAACGTCGGGCATTCGGGTCTGAACGGCGACATCGCGCTCCGGGACGCCGTGAATGACGGCTGGGTGCCGGGGCCGCGCATCCAGGCATCCGGGCGGAAGCTCACCCCGCCGGGCGGCCAGGCGATGCCGAATCACTCGACGTTCGCGGGCCGGATCATCGACGAGGAGTTCCGCGCCATCGCGGGCGCGGACGACGCGCGACGCGCGGTCCGTGAAGCCCTGCACGAGGGGGCCGACCTCATCAAGGTGGTTCTGAACGACGACCCGCCCCGGCTTTCGGTCGAGGAGGTGAGGGCCGTCGTCGACGAGGCCCATCGCGGAAAGATCCGCGTCGCGGCTCATGCGGAGACGCAGCCGGCGATCCAGATCGGCGTCGAGGCGGGCGTCGATTCGATCGAGCACGGCGATGAAGCCACCGACGCTCAGCTCCGCGCCATGAAGGAGAAGGGCATCTTTCTCGTCGCCACCGACCTTTGGCACCGCGCCTACCCCGAGAACGTCAACCGGATCTTCAACTTCACGCCTGACGAAAAGGCCGAAGGCACGAAGGTAATCGCACGGTACGCCGCCCAGGCGGCCGACCGGCTGAAGCGCGCCCGGAAGCTCGGCGTGAAGATCGCGGCAGGTTCCGACAACTGGTTCCGGGTAGAGGGAAAGACACGCGGTGAGGCGACGCTCGTTCTCGTCGACGCGCTTCGGGACGAAGGGCTGTCGCCGATCGAGGTCATCCGGGCGATGACGTGCGACGCCGCCGAGCTCCTCGGATGGTCTGACCGGGTCGGAGTCCTCGAGCCGGGCCGGTTCGCGGACCTCATCGCCGTGGACGGCGATCCCTTGCGGGACGTCTCCGAGCTCCGGCGCGCGCGCTTCGTCATGAAGGGCGGGGAGGTCGTCAAGGCGCCGTGGTGAGATCGGGCGCGGAAACGGCAGTTCCATCGAGATGATCTCTCCTCGGTCGCTCGCCGTGCTCGGCCTCGTCCTCGGTGTCGCCGGCTCGTCTTCCGAGCGCAGGCACCTCCCGGTCACCTCCGTTCCCTCGCGGGTCGTCCGGCCCGAGTCCTGGAGTCCGATCTCCGAGGTCGGAAGCGCCGCGCCGAGCGCGGGGCAAGTCGCGGTCTGGACGGGGAACGAGATGATCGTCTGGGGCGGCTACGCGTGGACCGGCCACGGCTACGAGGTCTACGACCGCGGCGGGCGCTACGACCCGGAAACGGATGCGTGGCTCGCCCTGTCGGACATCGGTGCTCCGAGCGTTCGCACGGACATGACCGGCGTCTGGACCGGCTCGGAACTGATCGTCTGGGGAGGCGTTGCGCCCGGTGGAGGCTCGGTGAACACCGGTGCGCGTTACGACCCCGCGCTCGATCTCTGGCGGCCGATGGCAACACCGGAATTCCTCGCCGGAAGAGTCTGGCATTCCGCGGTGTGGACGGGGGCGCACATGATCGTCTGGGGAGGAGAGAACTACGGGCTCCTCGGCGACGGCGGTGCCTACGATCCCATCACCGACCGCTGGACGCCGCTCGCGCCCGCTCCCGACAGCGGCCGTCGGGGACACGTGGCGGTGTGGACGGGGAACGAGATGATCGTCTGGGGCGGCGTGAAGGGGTACGGGACCGACTCGTTCGGCCTGACGACGACGGGCCTGCGCTACGACCCCCGCCGGGACTCGTGGTCGAGGACTTCCATGGACGGAAGGCCGATCGGCTCTGTCCTGCCGAAAGGCGTCTGGACCGGATCACGCATGCTCGTCGTATGCCCGTCTTCCTTCTACGGCGTCCCGGACGGCGGCACGGGATACGCCGCAGCGTATGACCCGGCATCGGACACGTGGGAGACCCTTCCGGCCCTCGAAGGCTACTCGGACGGCTGCAGTCCCTGGTTCCCCGTCGACCTCCCGGTCGTGTGGACCGGAAACGCCCTCGTGCTGTTCGGCGCGACAGGTGTCCAGTACCAACCCGCCAGCGGCGCGTGGCGGACGCTGGGGACGCGGCGGCAGCCCCTGCACTTCTGTTTCGGACGGAGCGCCGTCTGGACCGGAAGTCGCGCGATCCTCTGGGGGCCGGGTCCGCAATTCTCCGGAGTCTGGACCCCCGGGAGCTGAAGCGCGGCGTCGCGACGCCGTCTCAACGATCCGGTCGTGATCCGCTAGACTGCGGCGTTCGGGAGACCTTCTTGCGCTACGCCTCCGTCCGCCCCCGCTTCGAGCCCTTCCTCCTCGCCGTCGAGCGCCCCGGGCGCTACCTCGGCCTCGAGAGGAACGTGACGCGCAAGGATCTCGGCGCCACGTCGGTCAGCGTGTGCCTCGCGTTTCCCGACGCCTACGAGATCGGGATGAGCCACACGGGCACGAAGATCCTCTACGAAGTCGTGAACCGCAGGCCGGAGTGGGCCTGCGAGCGGACGTACGCGCCCTGGGTGGACTTCGAGGCCGTGCTCCGCCGGGAGACGATCCCTCTCTTCTCGGTCGAGTCGTTCGCGCCCGTTTCGGACTTCGACGTCGTCGGATTCTCCCTCCAGAGCGAGCTCAACTACACGAACGTCCCGAACATGCTCGATCTGTCGGGGATCCCCGTACTCGCCGCGGACCGCGGCGACGCGGACCCGATCGTCATCGGCGGCGGCCCGTGCACCGCGAACCCCGAGCCGCTCGCGGACTTCTTCGACGTCTTCCTGATCGGAGACGCGGAAGAGGCCCTCCCCGTCTTCCTCGAGAGGGTCGCGGCCACGGTGGGGCTCCCGCGAAGGGAGCGCCTTCTCGCCTTCGCGGCCTGCCCGGGGATCTACGCGCCGTCGCTCTACGACGTCGGCTATGACGGCGACCGCGTCGTGTCGACGCTGCCGAACGCGCCGGGAGTTCCCGAGAAGGCAAACCGCGTCTGGGTCGAGAAGCTCTCGGCCGACGTCTACCCTGAAAAGCCGATGGTGCCGTCCGTCGACATCGTCCAGGACCGCCTCGGCCTCGAGATCATGCGCGGCTGCACGCAGGGCTGCCGCTTCTGCCAGGCCGGCTACTGGTACAGGCCCGTGCGGGAGCTGGACCCTGCCGACGTCGCGAAAGCCACGAAGGCTTTCATCGACGAGGCGGGCTGGAGCGAGGTCGGCCTCCTCTCGCTGTCCTCGGCCGACTACTCGCAGATCGAGCCCCTTGTCGCGTGCCTCGCGCCCGAGCTCGCGAAGACGAAGGTCTCGATCTCGCTGCCCTCTCTCCGCGCCGAGGCGTTCTCCGTAGGCCTCGCGGACGCGGTCTCGGAGGTGCGCAAGTCCGGCTTCACGTTCGCGCCCGAGACGGGATCGGACCGGCTCCGCCGCGTCATCAACAAGACGTTCACGAACGCCGACATGGTGCAGGCCGCCGACGTGGCGTTCTCGCGCGGCTGGGACATGATCAAGGTCTACACGATGATCGGCCTTCCGACGGAGACCGATCCCGACCTCGACGAGCTCGTGACCCTCGTCAAGGACATCCTCGCCCAGGGCCGCAAGCACGGCGTGAAGCCCACGGTGAACGTGTCGGTCGGATCCTTCGTGCCGAAGAGCTTCACGCCGTTCCAGTGGTTCGCGTTCGACGGCGTCGAGAACCTCGACCGCAAGCTCGCCTATCTGAAAGACAGGTTCCGCACGGTGAAGGGCGCAAAAATGACGTGGCACGAGCCGAAAGAGGCCGAGATCGAGGCGATGCTCTCGCTCGGCGACAGGCGCATGGGCCGCGCGATTCTCGAGGTCTGGAGACGTGGCGGCCGTTTCGACGCCTGGAGCGAGCACTTCTCGTGGGAGCGCTGGAACGAGGCCCTCGAAGCCGCGGGCGTCCCGAAGACCCGGCACCTCCGCGAGAAGGACCTCAAGGAAACTCTTCCCTGGGACGTCGTCGACGCCTTCATACGCAAACCGTTCCTCGTCGTCGAGTGGAAGAAGGCGCTCAAGGAGATGCACACGGACGACTGCAAGTGGGGTCACTGCTACGCGTGCGGCGTCCCGGGCGACGGCGAGGACACCGTCCTCGCGAACCCCCTGCCGGCGGGTTTCGGATTCGGAGAAGAATCTTCTGCTTCGGAAAGAGAAGATATTTCTCGAACGTCCGGAGTCAAGGGTCTTCGACCGCAAAGCGGCGCGCAAAGCGCGCCCTTGACACCGGACGTTCGAGCAACAGATTCGCTTATATCGGCG
>JAMQPJ010000405.1 GCA_023717585.1 Thermoanaerobaculia bacterium | reverse complement strand
GAGTGGGAGCTGGTCAAGAGCCCGGCCGGCGCCTGGCAATGGCTGGCCAAGGACGTCAAGGAAGAGCACTTGATTCCGGACGCCCACGACCCTTCGAAGAAGCACCGGCCCATGATGACCACCGCCGACCTGTCGCTGCGTGTCGACCCGATCTACGAGCCCATCTCGCGCCGCTTCCAGAAGGATCCGCGGGCTTTCGCCGAAGCATTCGCCCGCGCCTGGTTCAAGCTGACCCACCGCGACATGGGGCCCAGGGCCCGTTACCTCGGCCCTGAAGTCCCGACCGAAGACCTGATCTGGCAAGACCCGCTCCCCGCTGTCGATCACCCCCTGATCGATACGAAAGACATCGCCGACCTCAAGACCAGGGCTTTGGCCTCGGGCCTGTCTCCGGCGGAACTGGTCTCCACCGCCTGGGCCTCGGCCTCTACCTTCCGTGGCTCGGACATGCGCGGCGGTGCCAACGGCGCGCGGATTCGCCTGGCGCCGCAGAAGGACTGGGAAGCCAACCAGCCGGCGCTGCTGGCCAGGGTACTGGGCGTGCTCGAGACCATCCAGCGGGCCTTCAACGGCGCCCAGAAGGGCGGCAAGAGAGTCTCCATGGCGGACCTCATCGTGCTGGCCGGCTGCGCGGCCGTCGAAGCGGCGGCCAAGGCTGCCGGGCACGCCGTCGACGTGCCCTTCACCCCGGGCCGCACCGACGCCTCGCAAGACCAGACCGACGTGGAGTCGTTCGCCGTGCTGGAGCCGGAGGCCGACGGTTTCCGCAATTACCAGAAGAAAGCCTTCACGGTGTCGGCCGAGGAAATGCTGGTGGACAAGGCGCAGCTCCTGACCCTGAGCGCGCCGGAGATGACGGTGCTCGTCGGCGGCCTGCGCGTGCTGGGCGCCAACGTGGGTCGATCGACGCACGGCGTGTTCACGACACGGGGCGGAACCCTCACCAACGACTTCTTCGTCAACCTGCTCGACATGGGCACCATTTGGAAGCCCACGTCCGATGCCGGGGACACGTTCGAAGGGCGTGACCGCAGGACAGGCGCCGTCAGGTGGACCGGCACCCGCGTGGACCTGGTTTTCGGTTCCAACTCCCAGCTGCGTGCCCTGGCCGAGGTCTATGCGCAGAACGATGCGAAGGAGAAGTTCGTGCGCGACTTCGTCGCGGCCTGGAACAAGGTCATGAACCTGGACCGCTTCGACATCAACTGATCGTCAACCGCGGGGCGATATCCTCTCGCCATGCCCTTCCGCCACAAGAACCTCACACTGCGCACCACCGCGAAGAACCAGATCCTCGACATCACAGAGGAGGTGCGCACCTGCGTGCGCGAAGCCGGGGCCGAGAGCGGAGTCTGTACGGTCTACACGCCTCACGCCACGGCGGCAATCACGATCAACGAGAACGCGGATCCGAACGTCGGGACGGACTTCCTGCGGGCGCTGGCCATGGCCGTGCCCGAGCACGAGGACTGGCTTCACGACCGCGTCGACGACAACGCGGCCGCCCACATCAAGTCGGCGCTCGTGGGCCCTTCCGAGACGATCCCGATCCAGGACGGCAAGCTGGCCCTCGGCACCTGGCAGAACGTCTTCTTCTGCGAGTTCGACGGCCCGAGGAGCACCCGGCGCGTGATCGTCTCGGTCTCGTCGTGAAGCCGGCGTTCAGACTCGGACGCCGAGGAGTTCGGCCGGCCGGCCGCGGCCGGCGATGCGGCCGCGTTCGAGGACGACGACCTCATCGGCGAGAGCAGCCACTTCGGCCGCCTCGTGCGTGACGAAGAGTATCGGGATCGGGAACGCCTCCCGGACCTTCAAGAGGTGTTCCAGGACCCGTTCCTTGAGGGCGCGTTCGAGACCGGAGAGCGGTTCGTCGAGAAGCAGGATCTCCGGACCCGACAAGAGGGCCCGGCCCAGGGCCACGCGTCGCCTCTCTCCGCCGGAAAGCGTCGCGGGGCGCCTGTCGAGGAGGGAAGAAAGCCCGAGAACCTCGACGACGCGGCTCTCCGCGAAAGAGGCCCCGCCGGCGCCGTGCCGTCGCGCCCCGTAGCGGAGGTTGCCGAGGGCGGAAAGATGCGGAAAAAGCGAGTCGTCCTGCGTGACGTATCCGACGGCGCGGACGCGGGAAGGCGCGTGAGTTCCCGTCCGGGCGTCGTCGAGGACGCGACCCGAGAGGACGATGCGCCCCGCCTCGGGGCGCTTGAGGCCGGCGACGGCTTCGAGGAGCGACGTCTTGCCCGCGCCGGACGGCCCGAAAACGGCCGTGACGTGGGCGTCGAGCACGGCGTCCATCTCGAGCGCGAAGGAGGCGAGCGGAAGCCGGAGACCTTCGAGCGCGAGCGTCATGCGTTCGTCCGGCGCTTGAGCCAGACCTCGGAGAGGAAGACGGCGAGAAGCGCGATGGCGGCGGAAACGAGGATCAGGCGGTAAGCCTGCGCGTCCGCGCCGGTCTGGACGTCGTTGTAGATCGCCGTGGCAATCGTGGTGGTGCGCCCCGGGATGTTCCCCGCCACCAGAATCGTGGCGCCGAACTCGCCGAGGGCGCGCGCGAAAGCGAGCAGGAGACCCGCGGCGATTCCGCGCGCGGCGAGCGGAAGTGTGATCGTGCGGATGACGCGCGCCTCACCGGCGCCGAGCGTTCGGGCGACGGCCTCGAGGCGGGGGTTCACGGCCTCGAAGGCCACGCGCGCCGTGCGCACGAGCAGAGGAAGCGACATCACCATCATCGCGGCGACGACGGCCCGCCACGTGAAGACGATGTCCGTGTCGAAGAAAGCGCGTACGGCCAGCCCACCCGGGCCGCGCCGACCCAGGAACTTCAGGAGGAGGAGGCCGGTCGCGACGGGAGGGAGGACGAGGGGAAGGGCGACCAGCGTCTCCACGAGGGCCTTGCCGGGGAAGTTCCGGCGCGCGAGGAGGAGCGCGAGAGCGAGCCCGAACGGCGCGAGGAGAAGAACGGCGAGAGCCGCGGTTTGAAGCGTGAACCAGACGACGGGCAGGTCTCCGGCGAGCGCAGACGCGAGAGACACGTCAGTCCTTCACGAGAAAGCCGTGTCGCGCGAAGATGGTGCGAGCGGTGCGGGATCTGAGGTGCTCGAGGAACCGGCGGGCGGCGGTCTCCTGTGGCGCCCCCTTGACGAGCGCGAACGGATAGGCAATGGCAGGTCCCGCGGCGGCCGGGATCTCGAAGGCGATCTTCACCTTCCTCGAGATCAGGGCGTCCGTCCGGTAGACGATGCCCGCATCGACGTTGCCGGACGCGACGGCGGCGAGCGTCGCCCGCGCGCTCTCGGTCGGCACGATCCTCGACGACACGACTTTCCAGACCCCGGCCCCTTCCAGGAATCTCTTCGAATAGACCCCCACGGGAACCGACGTCGGTTCCGCGAGCGCGAGCGTGCTCACGCGCGGTCCGGCGAGATCCCTCTCCGAAGCGATCCTCAGTGGGCTGTCCTCCGGCACGACGATGACGAGCGTGTTCGAGAGCATCGACCGGCGGGTCCCGGGCTCGACGAGACCGGCGTTCTCGAGCCCGTCCATCTGCGCCTCGTCGGCCGAGAGGAAGAGGTCGGCGGGCGCCCCCTCGCGGATCTGTCGTGCGAGAAGACTGGAGGCCCCGAAGTTGAACGTCACGCCGACGCCCGTGGATCTCTCCCACGAAGACCCGATCTCCCGCAGCGCGTCCGTCAGGCTCGCCGCGGCGAAAACAAGAATGAATGCCGTGCGCGGAAGATCCATTATATTTCTTA
>JAMQPJ010000596.1 GCA_023717585.1 Thermoanaerobaculia bacterium | reverse complement strand
CTGAAGAAGGGCGACAAGCGCGCCGCCGGTGACATCCCCGAGGCCGAGCGCGACTACTACCTTGAGAGGAAGTACCCGTCGTACGGCAACCTCGCGCCGCGCGACATTGCCTCTCGCGCCGCCAAGCAGGTGTGCGACGAGGGGCGCGGCGTGGGCGAGACCGGCCTCGGCGTCTACCTCGACTTCGCGGACTCCATCAAGCGCCTCGGCGAAGGCACGATCCGCGAGCGCTACGGGAACCTGTTCGACATGTACGAGCGCATCACGGACGAAAACCCGTACAAGGTTCCGATGCGCATCTTCCCGGCCGCGCACTACGTGATGGGCGGCCTCTGGGTGGACTACAACCTCATGTCCACGATCCCGGGCCTCCACGTCGCCGGCGAGGCGAACTTCTCGGATCACGGGGCGAACCGCCTCGGCGCGAGCGCCCTCATGCAGGGCCTCGCGGACGGCTACTTCGTCCTGCCGTACACGATCGGCAACTACCTGGCGTCGACGAAGCAGGCCAAGGTCTCGACGTCGGACCCGGCCTTCAAGGAAGCCGAGAGCGCCGTGGCGGCGCGCGTCGCGCGCCTCCTGTCCGTGAAAGGGAAGCGGACGGTCGACTCCTTCCACAAGGAGCTCGGCAAGATCATGTGGGAGTACTGCGGCATGGGCCGCAACCGCGAGGGCCTGAAGACGGCTCTCCAGAAGATCCCCGTACTGCGCGAGGAGTTCTGGAAAAACCTCACGGTCGTGGGCGGGAACGACGAGATCAACCAGACGCTGGAGAAGGCCGGACGCATCGCGGACTTCCTCGAGCTCGGCGAGCTGATGTGCCTCGACGCGCTCGAGCGCGAGGAGTCCTGTGGCGGCCACTTCCGCGAGGAGTACCAGACTCCGGACGGCGAAGCGCTGCGCAACGACGAGAAGTTCTGCCACGTCGCGGCCTGGGAGTACGCGGGGGAGGGCAAGGCGCCGATTCGCAACGTGGAGCCGCTCGCTTTCGAGAACGTCCACCTCACGCAGAGGAGCTACAAGTGAGACTGACGCTGAAAGTCTGGCGGCAGAAGGACGCGAATTCCGCGGGGAAGTTCGTCACGTACGACGCTCCCGGCATCAGCCCGGACATGTCCTTTCTCGAGATGCTCGACATCGTGAACCAGCGCCTCATCGAGAAAGGCGAGGACCCGATCGCGTTCGACCACGACTGCCGCGAAGGCATCTGCGGGATGTGCGGCATCGTCGTGAACGGCAACCCGCACGGCCCGCGCCGCGGCACGACGAGCTGCCAGCTTCACATGCGCACCTTCAAGGACGGCGACCACATCACGCTCGAGCCCTGGCGCGTGACGCCGTTTCCCGTCCTCAAGGACCTCATCGTCGACCGCTCGTCCTTCGACCGGATCATCGCGGCCGGTGGTTACATCTCCGTGGCGACGGGGAGCGCGCCGGACGGCAACGCCATTCTGGTCCCGAAGGACTGCTCGGAGCGCTCGATGGACGCGGCTGCCTGCATCGGCTGCGGCGCCTGCGCGGCGGCGTGCCCGAACGCCTCGGCGATGCTCTTCGTGGCGGCCAAGGTCTCGCACCTCGCGCTCCTGCCGCAGGGCCAGCCCGAACGCTACGACCGCGTGCTCTCGATGGTCGCGCAGAGGGACGCCGAGGGCTTCGGCACGTGCACGAACCACGGTGAGTGCTCGCGCGCCTGCCCGAAAGAGATCCGCCAGGAGTTCATCGCGCAGCTCAACCGCGACTTTCTCTGGGGGAGCGTCTTCTCGCGCCCGAAGCTGGCGGGGAGCGGCTCCGGGTAGACGTCGATCCTCCGCTGCTCGCCGCGCTTCTCGGGTCGCGGTAGAATCCGCGACGCAATCGCAGAAAGCAGAAGGAGGAGAAACCGATGAAGCGATTCCTGACGGGAGTTCTCGTCGCAGCGTGCGTGTGTTTCGCCGGATCGATTGCGGCGGCGGAGGCCGCCAAAGAACCGGCCAAGAAGGTGGCGAAGGCCGCCAAGCCGGCCTGGACGCTCTGGGCCGCGCCCGACGTCAAGTTCACCGACGTGGAGGGCATGAAGGGGGCGCAGGTCGCTCCGCTCTGGGGCGACATGAAGAAGGGCCCGTGGGGGTCGCTCTTCAAGTGGGCCCCCGGGTTCCTCTCGCCCTGGCACTCGCACTCCCATTCCGTGCGCGTCGTCGTCGCACAGGGCACCTTCACGATCGAGCCCGAGGGCCAGCCGCTGAAGGAGTTCGGTTCCGGCTCGTACCTCCGCGATCCCGGCAAAACGAGCCACCGGAGCGGCTGCAAGGCCGGCGGGCCGGACTGCGTGTTCTTCGTGGAGCAGAACGGTCCGTGGGACGTCATCGTCGCCGAGGAGAAGAAGTAGCGCGTCGGCGACGCGTGAGGTCCGGCTATTTCAGCGGGGCCTTGAAGGTCACGTCCAGTATCACGGCGGTTCGCAGCCGGCCGGCCCCCGCATTCGATTTCACCGAGCCCGATACGGCGCCCGGAGCGCGCGCGATCTTGTAGTCGAAAACTCCGCTGACATACGTCGGAAAGGCGGTGCCGTCGTACATCTCGCAACGGACATCCTCGTTGTTCTCGTTGATCCAGAACGCGAGGCCCTGGAAGGGATGCTCCCGGCGCCAGTCGGACATGTCCGATCCGGTTTTCCACGTGGACGCCGGAAGCTCCTTGTCGGACAGCACGATGACGACGTGCTTCCTGGCGTCTCCCGTGTCGCGAAAGGCGGCCACCGAGGCGAGCTTGATAGGCTTGCCGCCCACCGAGAAGGCACCGGAGATGGCGGCGCTCTTTTCTGCGGGTTCGGCGGCCGCCGCGAGCCACGCCGTTCCGAACGAAGCGAACGCGAGCGGTGCGAGGAGGAAGAGGGAGCTTGGAAAACGAAGTCGCATGGATTCCCCTTTCGTGGCAGGTTCTTCGGCCATTCTAGGTCCGGCCCTCCAGACTTGCGTCCATGAATGGCCGGTCGGCAGTTCTGATCCCGATTCTTGCCGCGTTTTCTCTCTCCGCGGCCGACCCTCTGAAGCCCGCGCCGCCTCTTCGCATCACGCTCCTCGGCACGGGAAACCCGCGCCCGACGCCGGAGCGCTCCGGCCCCGCGATCCTCGTCGAGGCCTCGACGACGCCGCCGACGCGCATCCTGGTCGACGCGGGGCGCGGCGCGACGGAGCGGCTTTTCACGATCGGGAAGCGCGATCTCCTCTCGAGCATCGACCTCGTCCTGCTCACGCACCTCCACTCCGATCACGTCGTGGGCCTGCCTGATCTGTGGCTGACGGGTTGGCTGTTCGGCCGATCGAAGCCGCTCGTCCTCCGGGGGCCGGAGGGAACGGCGTCGTTGATGTCGCACCTCGAGCAGGCCTATGGATTCGACGTGAAGGCGCGGCGCGACGTCGATGAGCGCCTGCCCGGCGCGGGTGCCGACACGGATGCGAGGGACATCCCGCCCGAGACTGTGTTCGGGGTGAACGGCGTGAAGGTGACGGCCTTTGCCGTCGACCATGGTCCGGTGAAGCCGGCCTACGGCTACCGGATCGACTACGCCGGGAAGTCGGTCGTGTTCTCGGGTGACACGCGCTACTCGGAGAACCTGATCGCGCACGCGAAGGGCTGTGACGTCCTCGTCCACGAGGTGGTCGCCGTGGACGTCGAGCGCCGCCTCTCGCAGATGTCGCCCGCCGCGACGCAGCGCGTCATCGACCACCACACGACGCCCGAGGACGCGGGCCGCGTCTTCGCAACGGCAAAACCGAAGCTCGCGGTCTATTCCCACATCGTCCCGTCCCCGACGTCCGCCAGGGATCTCGAAGGCCCGACGCGGAAGACGTACGCCGGGCCGCTGCTCGTCGGGGAAGACCTGATGGTGATCGAGGTGGGGGAGAAGGTCGACGTCGGGAGGGCGGCCGGCCGCTAGCGAACCGGGTCGACGACGAAGATGCGCTGCAGGGTTTCGCCGGCCGGCGGCGGCGACGAGGCGCCATGCAGATGCTTCAATGCGCGGCCCACGCGTCAGGCCCCAATAATGACGGAGGCACTCCCATGAACGCCCAAGGCGCCGCCGCCCCCATGCAGGAGAACCTCGTCGGACTCATCGGGGAGAGCGTGCGCCGGAACTGGACGCGCCCCGCCCTCGCGGACTGGGAAGGGACGGGCCTCACGTACGGCCAGGTCGCCGACGAGATCGCGCGGCTGCACGAGGTCTACCGGATCTGTCACGTCGCCCCCGGCGACAAGGTCGCCCTCCTCGGGCGGAACTCGGCGAGCTGGGCGGTCGTCTGGCTCGCGACGGTGACGTACGGCGCCGTGATCGTCCCGATCCTGCCCGATTTCCGTCCCGACGACGTCCACCACATCCTGAACCACTCGGACGCCGTGCTCCTCTTCGTCGCGGACACGCTTTTCGCGCCTCTCGACCCGGGACAGCTCCGCGATGTCGGAGCCGTGTTCTCGCTGGCGGATTACCGGCTTCTTCACTCGCGGAAAGAAAGTCTCGCGAAGAGCCTCGATGCAGCGGCGCAGTCTCCCCGCGGCCGGCGTCTCCAGGGTCCGGAGCACTTCCGGCCCCCGGACGTCGAGGACGGCCGCCTCGCGGCCATCGTCTACACGTCGGGGACGACCGGCTTCTCCAAGGGCGTCATGCTTCCGCACCGGAGCCTCCTCGCGAACGTCCTCTACGCGCGGGAAAATATGCCTCTCGAGCCGGGTGACACGATCGTCTCGTTCCTCCCGCTCGCGCACGCCTTTGGGTGCGCCTTCGAGTTCCTGTTTCCGTTCACGTCCGGCTGTGCGATCACGTTCCTCGCCCAGACGCCCTCGCCGAAGGTCATCCTCGAGGCGTTCGGCGCGATCCGCCCCCGGCTCATCCTGTCGGTCCCGCTCGTGATCGAGAAGATCTACGCCAAGAGGCTGGCGCCGGTCCTCGAGAAAGAGACGACGAAGCTCCTGATGAGGATCCCGCCCGTGAGGCGGATCCTCCAGCGAAAGATCAGGGAGAAGCTCGTCGCGGTCTTCGGGGGGCGGTTCCGGGAGATCGTCATCGGCGGAGCCGCGCTGAACGGCGACGTCGAGAAGTTCTTCCGGGCGATCGGCTTTCCGTTCACGTGCGGGTACGGGATGACGGAGTGCGGGCCGCTCATCAGCTATTCGGGCTGGCGCGATCACAGGCTCGGCGGCGTCGGCCGGAAGGTCGACACGCTCGAGGTCCGAGTCGACTCGGCCGACCCGCGGGGCGCCCCGGGCGAGATTCTCGTCCGGGGAGTCAACGTGATGTCCGGGTACTACAAGAATCCCGATGCCACCGCGGCGGCGATCGACGCGGACGGCTGGCTGCACACGGGCGACCTCGGTGTCGTCGACGCCGAGGGGACGATTTTCATCTCCGGTCGCTCCAAGTCGATGATCCTCGGGTCGTCGGGACAGAACATCTACCCCGAGGAGATCGAGGCGAAGCTGAACAGCCTCCCGTTCGTCGGGGAATCCCTCGTGATCGAACGGAACGGAAAGCTCTTCGCGCTCGTCTACCCCGACCTCGAACGCGTCGACCACCTGCGGATCGACGAGCGCGAGCTCGTCCGGCGGATGGAGAAGAACCGCCTCGCGCTCAACCGGATCCTTCCCCCGTACGCCTCGATCGCGAAGATCGACGTCTACTCGGAAGAGTTCCACAAGACGCCGACGAAGAAGATCAAGCGGTTCCTGTACTCGGGTGGGGCCTGAGCGGCACTTCTGGCCTATATTGATTTTTTTAATATCTGACTTGATTTTCTTTATTCTGGGCACTACATTCCTGGAGTATGGCTCAGGACTGGCAGGCGCTGACCAATATCACCCGAGGCGCATCGATTCTCGTCGAGCGCGTTCGGCTGGCCGACAGGGACGTGAGCATCGAGGGCAGCTTCGAGCCTCCTGCGCTCGCCCGCCTCGCTGCGGAGGATCAGGTTTTCGTGGCGGCGTTCGTCCGGTGCCACGGCTCGATCAAGCAGATGGAGAAGTATTTCGGCGTGAGCTACCCGACGATCAAGAACCGCCTCAACCGCATCGGCGAGGCGCTCTCCTTCGTCGAAATCGGGCGCGACGAGGTTCCGTCGGCGAGCGACGTTCTCAAGCGCCTGGAGGACGGGACGATCACGGCGGCGCAGGCTCTCGAAGAGCTGAACGCGCGCCGCCCCACATGACGAGGACCCGACCCGGGGACCCAGGACGAGGAGGATGAAATGTCGGAAAACTCGAGGCGCGTTCTCGAGCTGCTCGCGAGCGGCAAGGTGACCGTGGAGGAGGCCGAGCGGCTGCTGCGCGCGGTCGAGGCTGTGCCCGCGGGCGCGAGAGAGGAGGCGCCGGGCAACGCTGAAAAGGCGCCGGCGCGCTATTTGCGCATCGCGGTGCAGAAGGCGGCGAACGGCTGTGGTCCCGAGAAGCAGGTGAACATCCGGGTTCCGCTCTCTCTCGTCAAAGGCGGGATGCGCCTGGGCGCGATGATTCCCGGGTACGGCGACGCGATCGGCGAGCATCTCCGCCGGCACGGTCTCGACCTCGATCTCTCGAAGGTGAGCGCGGAGAACCTCGAGTCGGTCTTGAAGGACATGGGGGAGCTCGCGGTGGACGTCGACCAGGGAAAGGCGCAGGTGCGGATCACCTGCGAGTGAGGGCTCGCGTTCAGCCGCGAGTATCCTCGCCCGCGAATCGCGCCAAAGCGCCGAGGTGCGACTTCGCGGCCGTCAGGTTGTGGCCGGCGAGCTCCTTCATGAAGCGCCGGGCGAGCGGTGAGTTGCCCATCCGATCCGCGTAGCGCCGCGAGACGAACAGCGCGGCCGCGAGGACGAAGACGCCAAGGAACGCGTTCACGGCGAGCCACCAGAAGTCGAGGATCGCGTACGCGTCCAGGCCGAAAAAGCCCTTCAGCACGACGACGAGGAGCGGCACCCAGGCAAGCGGCGCGAGGAGCAGCGTCCACTTCACGGCGCGGAGGCGCTCGACCCGGAGCGACTCCATTTGTTTCTGGATCGTGACGACCGGCTCGCCGAGGTCGATCCTCTTCAGGGCCACGAGCTGGCGCACTCCGGCGAGGAGGAGCGCGATGACACCGAGGTGGAGCGCCGCGCCCGGGATCAGGAAGCGAGGTTCCCGAACGTGCTCCGCGAGGAACGAGCCCAGCCACAGGGTCGCCACGAAGTTAACGACGAGCCCGGCCACGAGGAAGCGCGACAGCCGCCCGAGGGCCGATTCCGTCTTCCCGAGTCCGGACGCGAGGAGGAGGCGTGTGTTCAGCGTGAGGCTGGCGTTCAGTTTCGCGTCCTGCTGTTCCCAGCGCTTCTTGAGGTCATCGAGTTCCATGGCGCTTCTCCCGTGTCAGTGTGTGCCTGGCCAGTCGCGCCGGATCCTCTGCTTGATCCGGCCGATCTTCGTGCCGACGTTGGTTTCCGAGATGCCGAGGATCTCGGCGATCGTGTCGTGGCGGTGACCGTCGAGGTAGAGAAGGACGAGGGCCCGGTCCAGCTCATCGAGCTTCCGGATGAATCCGTCGAGGAGTCGGAGGTCGTCGTCCGCGGCCGGTTCAGGCGCCGCGACCCGTTCGAGGATCGACGGGGTGGAGTCGTCGGACGGAGCGACGCTCCGCGCGCGGCGCGTCTCCGTCCGAACGAAGGAGATCGCGACGTTCAGGGCAATGCGGTACATCCACGTCGAGAACTTGTACCGCTCGTCATAACGGTCGAAGGAGCTCCAGAGTTGGAGCACCATCTCCTGCACCAGCTCCTGCCGGTCCGCCGCGTTCCACGCGTAGGTGCCGGCGACCTTGAAGAGGATCTTCCGGTGCTCGTCGATCAGACGAACGAACCGGTCCTGCTGTTCGGGATTCGACATCGGCGGCTTCTGCCCTCGAGACTATGATTCGCGCGGAGATCCGGGAAATCACACCGCGAAGCGCGGCCGCAGGAGCAAGGGGAGCGGCCGCCGCTCCGATACGATGGCGGCATGAGGCACGCCGACACCGACGACACGCTCCACGCCGGGAGCACACTCACCCCCGAGGCGGTTCTGACTCTGGCCCGCGGTTTCCAGGAGAGCCGCGTGCTCCTCACGGGCGCCGAGCTGGACCTTTTCACGCTGTTGTCGAACGAGATCCTGACGGCCGACGCGATCGCGGCGCGGCTCGGAGCTGATCTTCGGGCGCTGACGATCGAGCTCGACGCTCTCGCGGCGATGGAGCTGCTCGTCAAGGCGGACGGGACGTACCGGACGGCGCCGGGCGCGTCCCGCCTGTCGGCGGAGGCCCCCGACTCGATCCACCCGATGCTGCTTCACGCAGCGGGGCTCTGGGACCGCTGGACGAACCTGACGCGGAAGATCGGCGGCACACCGCTCTCCGAGCGCCCGCCCGCGGACGCAACCCGCGCGTTCATCGGGACGATGCAGGTCGTATCCGCTCCCCAGGCCGCGCGGCTGGCGGCGGACGCGGGAATCGGAAGCGCGCGCCGGATGCTGGACGTGGGCGGAGGGCCGGGAACGTACACGGCCGCGTTCCTGCGCGCGGCGCCGAAGCTCGAGGCGACGCTCTTCGACCTCCCGGCCGTCGTCGAGATCGCCCGCGATCGGCTCTCGGCGGCCGGCCTCCTCGACCGGGTCACGCTCGTCGGAGGCGACTTCGAGAGCGACGAGCTCCCCGTCGGACACGACCTCGCCTGGCTGTCGGCCATCATTCACCAGAACGGCCCCGCCCAGAACGACGCGCTCTTCGGCCGCATCTTCCGCGCGCTCCTACCCGGAGGCCGGCTCGTGATCCGCGATCACGTCATGGGGCCCGATCGGACGCGTCCGCCCGCCGGCGCTCTTTTCGCCGTCAACATGCTCGTCGGGACGGCGCAGGGAGGCACGTACACGTTCGATGAGATCCGGGCGGGCCTCGAGCGCGCCGGGTTCGTCCGCGTCCGCCCGCTGCGCGAGGGCGAGCGGATGGACGCGCTCGTGGAGGCGTTCAGGCCGTGAAGTCCCGGCTCCTATACTCCGTGCGATGAACAAAGCCGCTCTCGTCCTGCTCGCCGGAACCCTGTCTCTCCCCGCGCGTGCCGACGACGCGCTCGGGACGCTCACCGTGAAGGGAAGGACGACGATCCTCAAGGCGGTCGCGGCCACCGAGGAAACGGGCGAGGGCGGGAAGTGGCTCGTGATTCTCGCGTCCGACCGGAAAGTCGAGGGCGACCGCTCGGTCGCGCGCCTCACGAAGCTGGCGAAGGACGGGCAGCTCCACGCCGTGAGGATCCTCTGGCTCGTGGGGAGCGACACGGTGCGCGCCGTCCCGTACGACGCACGCCTGCCCGAGAGCGGCCGGATGGGACTGGAGCGCCCGACGCTCGACCTGAGGGAGTTCGGGTCGGGCCGCGTGAACGCCGAGTTCCAGTCGAAGATGATGGGACAGGAGTGGCACTTCCACGCGAAAGTGAGGGCGGCCGTCGTGCCGGGCGGGACGCTCGAGCTCGAGCCCGAGGCCGAAGGGTTCGGCGCCACGGCACCGGGCGGCGACAGGAAGCTGGCGCTCGGAAAGCTCGGCTTCGCCTACAACGAGGAATCGTTCGGCCACGCGATCTCGGACGCGAACCTCGACGCCGTGCGCCTCTTTCTCGAGATCGGGATGTCGCCGAACGCGCACGCGAAGCGCGGCATTCACCCGATGCTGCTCGCGTCGATGGGCTGCGGCAACCAGGGAGCCGGCAAGCCCCGCTCGGAGGTCCTCGAGGCGCTCGTTCTCGCGCGCGGCGACGTGAAGGCGAAGGACGACAATGGTTCGACCGCGCTCCTGTGGGCCGTTCAGGGCGGCTGCTCGGCCTCGAGCGTCAAGGCGCTCCTGAAGGCGGGCTCCGACCCGAACGTCCGCGCGAAGGGCGGCGCCACGCCGCTCATGTATGCGGAGATCTTCAAGCGCACGGACCTCGAGGAGATCCTGAAGAAGGCGGGCGCGAAGAAGTAGAGGCGATGCGCGACGAACCCGGCCGCCCGCGCACGCTCTCCTTCGACCCAGACCGGAGGCCGGGTGCCGGCGAAGTGGGCTGCGTGCACCGCGACGGCTCGATCACGTATCAGGGCAAGCGCTACCGCACCCTTGCCGACGTCCCGGCCTCCTGCATCGCTTTCCGCGCCGACCTGCCGGCGACCGTGCAGTGGCGGAAGATGTATAGGGCGGTGGATCCGAAGCGGCCGAAGGGCTGACGCGCGCGGAGAATCGCCTTCGCGGGCCCCGAGCTTCGGCGGCGTCGCTAACGCTTGGAGGCCGGCGCCGCCGGAAGGTCGAATTCAATCCGCGAACCGCGCCCGCAGAGGACCTGGACGAGCTGCCCGCCGTTCTGCGGGGCGATCTTCACCTCGCTGGCGGGCGAGTAGTTGAGCTTCGCGAACGTCGTCTTCATGGCGGCGCCGGGGCACTGGCCCTTGAAGAGGCCGCCAAGCCGGCCGACCTCGCGGTTCGCGGCGTCGAAGATCCGAACGTCCACGGCGCCGGGCTTGCCTGAGCCGTGCATCGCGAGCGTGTAACGCCCCGCGGGGTGGACGCTGCCGTCCATGAGCTTGAACGCGCCGAGCGCAACCGGGTTGAGGCGGATGCTGTCCGACATCGGGATCGAGATGCCGATGCCGGCCCGAGACGTTCCGCTGAACGAGACGACACCGAAAACGACCGCGACGAACACAACGACGCGCCCCGCTCTCTTCATCAGGTACCTCCGGAGGCGAGTTTATGCCTGCCGCGAAGCTCCGGGGGTGCAGGTCGGGCGGACGGTCACCGGCGGGGGAAGGCGCTGGCCGTCAGGAAGGCTCGGAGCTGCTCGTTCTTTGCGACGACGTCGTCGTGCCCGAGCGCGGAGTCGATGAAGACGAGCCGATTCTTCCGAAGGAGGCCCTGCGTAACGGCGCTCTCCGGGATCGCGACGAACGGGATGTCCCACGCGCGGAGGTCGTCCATCAGCTCGAGCGACTGGCCCCGCGTGCCCCCCTCCGCCGTGTGGATGTCGACGAGCTTGCCGGGGAAACGGTCGATCCAGTGCGCGAACTTCTCCGACTGGCCGTAGAGCGCGTCGAACAGGTAGACCTCGCGGATGTTCGCGGTCAGCCCGCCACGCGTCAGGATGAACGCCATGACCCGATACGCTCCGCTGTGCCCGGCCAGGACGATCGACCCGGGCTTCGTGTTCGCGATCACGCCGCGCGCCTTCAGCGCCCCGAGCACGTCGGAGACGAGGCTCGCGAAGACGCCCGTCTCCTCGAGCTTTCCCCCGAAAGAGTCGGGCGCGTTCTTCGGGCCCTCGGCGAGGACGAGGACCGCGTTCACGCCGCTCGCCGCGAGCTGCTCGGCGACGCGGAACTTCGCGAACGTGTCGTCCACGTTGTTGCGCCACCCGTGGAAGTAGAAGACGAGGTTGGTGGCGTCTCCGGCGCGGAAGCCCTTCGGAACGAAGATCGCCACGGTGCGGTCGCTGTAGTGAACGTCCGCGGGATACGCCTTCCCCTCGTGCGTGTGTCCCTGCGCGCGCTTCTCGTGCGGAAACATCGCGTGGTCCGACGTCGTCACGATCATCGTGCCGATGTCGGCGTAGCGCTCGGTCAAGGGCTGGGCGAGGGCGGCGCCGGACGCGAGCGTGGCTGCGAAGGCGACTACGAGGCGGATCCGGTTCATGAGCCGAGGATGCTACAGGGCGAGTAGCGGAGGAGGGGGGG
>JAMQPJ010000594.1 GCA_023717585.1 Thermoanaerobaculia bacterium | reverse complement strand
CTTCGAATGAGAGGAGCAGAAGGAAAACCAGCAGCGCGATGGCTCGCGCCTGCGCGCCGCTCACGGCCGCGGCACCGCCGCTGACCCGGGCAACGCCAGACCACGTGCCATTCGAAGAAAAAAACAACATGACCGCATCCGAAACGGCCGCAAGAATCGCGAGGGCGAGCAGCACGAGCAACCTTGGCCGAAGCCAGAGATCGCAGGCGAGGACGAACGCGCCCTTCGGGCTTCGTGCGGCGAGGCGGAGCAAATTGTCGAATCCCGTGAAAAGAAGCTTGAGATGCCCGCCGAACCACCGCGACCGCGAACGCGCCATCGCGGCGGCCGCAGGGGCCGGCTCGTCGAACGCGAACGGGCCGCTCAGGGCGCGGACGGCGACGCCCTTCGCGAGAAGGGCGAGCGTCGCCTCCGAGTCCTCCGCCGTCGTCCGTGTCGCCGCGGCAGGCCCGATGCGGAAGGCCCGCGGCGAAAAGCCCATGGCCTTGCCGCGCAGCCGCACGGGCATGCCTTCCGCGTCGCGGGCGAGGTCGTCGAGCCGCGCCTCGGCGAGGGAGAGCGCCTCGACGCGCGGCGCGCCCGGTCCCGGTACCCCTTCGGGTCTCACGGGCAGCTGGAAGACCTCGGCGCCGTCCGGCACTTTCAGGTCGCGAAAGAATCCCTCGGGCAGGCGCATGTCCGCATCGAAGACGAGGATGAAGTCGTATGAGTCGAGATCCTCGGCCAGCCGTTCGGCTACGAAGGAAAGGGCGTGGCCCTTGGAAGGCCCGGGAGATTTCTTAGAAAGGTATTTGACTCCGTCCGCTTGGAGGCGGGCCTCCGCATCGGGGTCGGGGCCGTCGAGAAGGACCAGCACGTCGACGACGAAGCGAGGCGCGCCGCCGGGAGCCGTGCCGCCGGAAGCCTGCGCGCCGCCGGCCGCCCTCTTCCCATTCGAAGAAATCTCTTTCTCCGACTCTCTCTTTCCCTCCCCTTCTCTCCTCAGATCTTCAGCAAGATCCCCGACTCGCGCGCCCTCGGCGCGCGACGGAATCACGGCGAGTATCTTCCGGGGCGCGCGGGCGGGCGCAACCGGCCGCGCGCTTCCGCGCGGTGCCGCGAGGCGCCGCCACCTCAGGAAGGCGTCGCACGCGGGCCCCGCCGCCCACGCGACGAGGAGGCCGCAACCCGTCGTGAGGATGTCCACGCGGCCCGCATCGTAACGGACGAGCGGGCCGCGCGTCCGGGGGTCACCTCTTCCGCGACTGCGCGTCCACTACGCCGAACGCGGCCATGTTGACGATGTCCGACACCTCGACTCCGCGCTGGAGGACGTGGACCGGCTTGCCCATCCCCATGAGGATCGGGCCGATCGCCTCGGCTTTCGCGAGGCGCCAGACGAGCTTGTAGGCCGCGTTCGCGCTCTGCAGCTCCGGGAACACGAGGATGTTGGGCGGGCCGGTGAGCGCCGTCCACGGGTAGTTCTCCTCGAGAAACTCGGGCAAGACAGCGGTGTCGGCCTGCATCTCGCCGTCACACTCGAGGTCCGGCCGACGCTCGTGCACGATCTTCACCGCCGCTCGCACCTTGTCGGTCCCTGCCGAGCGGGTCGAGCCGAAGTTGGAGAAGGCGATCATCGCGACGCGCGGCACGATGTTGAACAGCTTCGCGGTGTCGGCCGACCGGATCGCGATCTCTGCAAGATCTTCGGCCGTCGGGTCGATGTTGACCGTCGTGTCGGCGAAGAAGAGGACCCGATCCTGCAGGATGAGAATGTAGAGTCCCGAAACTTTCTTCGCGTCCGGTGCGATGCCGATCGTCAGCAACGCCGGCCGGATCGTCTCCGGGTAGTAGGTCGTCAGGCCCGAAAGGGCCACGTCGGCGTCCCCCTGGGCAACCATCATTCCGGCGAAGAAGTTCCTCACGCGCATCATGTGTTGCGCGTCCTCCTTCGTGACGCCGTGGCGCTTCCGCTTCTCCCAGAACGCCTCGACGTACGCCTTGAAGTGCGGGTGCTCTTCCGGATCGACGACGGTGACGCCTTCTTTCCCGTCGAGCGCTTTCAGCGCCGCTTCGGCCGTCCTCCCGCGCGAGAGGAGGATCGGCGAGGCGATTCCCTCCTCGGCGAGGAA
>JAMQPJ010000393.1 GCA_023717585.1 Thermoanaerobaculia bacterium | reverse complement strand
GGATGCAGTCCGTCATCGTGCATCCCGGCAATGTCGAGGACGCCGTCCGCGCCCGTTCCGCGACGCGACACCTGAAGGTCTCGGACGCGCGTCGCGCGATCCTGCCCTCGAAGACGATGGAGCCGCTCGAACGGCTTGCGGTCTACCAGGGGATGTACCCGCTCCGAATGCGCGACGCCCTTGCCGCCGACTACCCCGGCCTCGCGGCGTTTCTCGGACACGAACGCTTCTTCGATTTCGTGCGCGCGTACGTCGCGGTCCATCCGTCCCGCAGCTACACGTTCGCGCGCCTCGGCGTCCACGTCCCGGAGTTCCTCCGGAAGACGCGCCGCCTCGCGCCCGCGGCTTTTCTTTCCGACCTCGCCCGGCTCGAGCAGGCGATCAACGAGGTCTTCGAGCTCGACGAGGAGGAAGCCGGGCACGCGCTTCCCGCCGCGCCTCCTCCCCGCCACGTCGCGACGGACTGGGAGTCGCGCCGGTTTGCCGTGAGCCCGACGCTGCGGCTGCTCTCGTTCAGGTACGCGGCCGGACCGGCTCTCGACGCGCTCAAAGCCGGAAAACGCCCGGGCACGCATCCTCGCGCCTCGTGGGCCGCCGTGCACCGGCGCCGCTATGCCGTCTACCGCGTCGACCTCCGGCGCGAGGAGTTCCTTCTTCTGTCCGCCCTCGCAAAGGGGCGGCCTCTCGGGGCGGCGCTTCGCGCCGCGGCCCGCGCGTCCAGAAAACCGCTCTCGCCCGGCGCCGTCACGCGCGCGTTTCGCATCTTCACCGCGAAAGGCCTCCTCGGCGAGGGTTGAACTGCGATCGTACTAGGGCTTAGGGCTTCGGAGCCCGGGGCGGCAGATCGCACGCCGGCGGGTCCGACTGGAAGCCCACCTTGTTGTGCGTGCCGTCGCAGAACGGCTTGTTCGCGGATTGGCCGCACCGGCAAAAGGCGATCGTCGTGCGCCCGCCGAGGCCGAACGCCTTCTCCGTGCCGTCCACGAGGCTGATGTCCCCGCTCACGAGCAGCGGGCCGTTGGGCTTCACCAGAATCTTCACGTCGCTCATTTCTTCACCCCCGGCTTCTTCTCGACATCCAGGAAGCGCTTCTTTCCCGATCTCAGAAACTCGACGGCCGCTCCGCGTCCCTCCCATCCTTCGAGTGTCACGTTCGTGGCGAGTTTCGGACGCGAGACGACGAGCGTCGGAAACCCGCGAAGGCCGTATCGATCCGCGAGCGCGAGCATCTCCGGCGCGTTTCGGCCGGTTTCGCGCATGCGGTCCTGGACGACGATCGGGACGAAGTCCTTCTCGACCTGCGCCGCGACGTCAGGGACCGCAAACACCTGATCTTCGAGCAAGTGGCAGGGGCCGCACCAGTCCGCAGTGAAGAAGTAGAGCGCGGGCTTCCCTTTCTTCTTCGCCTCCGCCTCACCGGCGACGATCGCGCGCCAGTTGATCGAGGTTCTGGCGGGCGCCGCCTTCGCCGCCGCCGTCTTCGGAGCCGTCCGCTCCGCGCGCGACGGGGCCGCGCCCGTCAGGAAGACGGCGACGAGGCCGGCGGCACACACATGAAGGAACCGAAAGACACGCATCGAAGCGATCTTAGCAGCGGTCGAATCGATCAACGCGGCGTGCGCGTCTGCCCGGCGGGCGAGTCCGGCACCTCCGCGAGAAAGGCGCGCAGACCGCGGGGCCACTCCGCCGGAGGGCGCCCGAGCGCCTGCCTCAGTGTGACGGTGTGGATTCCGCGCGCCGCCTCGGAGAGAAGGGCGGCGGCCACCGCGTCCTGACCGGCGTCGCGCGCCGCGAGCGCCCGGACGAGCGCGAGGACGGGAGCGTTGAAGACCCGCTCGGGCAGCGAGTCGAGGAACGCGCGGGTGTCGCCCGCTCGCCCCGACAACCTCAGAGCTTCGGCCCGCAGGGCGGCCGTGTAGGCCGAAGGCGAAACGTCGAAAAGCCTCTCGGCGAGGCGGGAGGCGCGCTCCGGGCGGGAGATGTCCAGGTTTCGCATCGTCTGGTCCGCCAGCCCCGCGACCCACGCGGTGCTGTACGTGCCGGGCCGTTCACCGCCGGGCCGGTCGAAGCACATGAAGAGGTGCGGCCACCTGAACGTCGACCATAGATACGTCACGAGCGGGGTCTGTGTCGTGATCTGCGGCGAGTCGGCCGGAAAGCGCGGAACCGCGTCGGGGCTCGTCGCGAGCCACGGAGGCGAAGAGAGGCGTCGCCGGCGGGTGTCGTCGTCATGCCCGGAGAGGCGGTTCGCGAGAAGAAACGGATGAACCCGGAACGCCGAGAACGCGGGGTCCGACGCCGCGGGCACGTACCGGGGCAGCCAGTACATCCCCTCCCGGCTCTCGGGCGGGCGAAAGGAAGGCGGGTATTCCTCGTACAGCTCGCGCGAAACGCGCGCGAGCCCGGTGGACGAAACGTAATAGAACGTCGCCGCGTCGGCTTGAAACGTCCCGAGCCCGTTCACGATCGTGCCGAGAATGACGAGCAGAACGCCGGCGACTCGCCGCGGGGGCGTCCCCGCGGCAGCGCCCGCGGCGGACGCGAGAAGCGGCACGAGGGGGACCAGAAAGCGCGGCCCCCAGCCCCCGCTCCCGTCCCATGCCCACCAGCCCGAATACAGCGCGAGGTGGCCGGCGGCGAGCGCGAGCGTCGAGACCGAGGCGCCGCGTGTTTCCCGCCGCCGGACGAGCGCGACGAGCCCGACGGCGGCGAGCAGGCCCAGCGGGAAGTAGAGGAAGAGCCCCTTGTTCGGGCCCACGAGGAGGCGCCAGGCCCCGTCGAAGGGCGGATGCGAGAAATTCCGCCCGCGCGCATAGGAAGAGAACGGACGGCCGAACCGAACGACCTCGAAGGCGAGCATTGCGGCGATCGGTATGGCGGCGCCCGCGATGGCCGCGGCCCATGCCCGCAACCTCTCGCGCGCGGGTGGCCACGCTCCGGCGAGAAGCGGCAGGAGCACGAGCGGGACGAAGAGGAGGTTCACGACCTTCGTGAGGGCGAGGAATCCGGCGCAGAACCCCGCGGCGAAGGCGAGAAAGAGCATCGGCCGCCCTTCAGCCCGGCTCGCACGGGCCGCGAACATCACGGCAAAAACGAGACAACCCGCCTGCAGCGGCTCTGTGAATCCGCACGCCGTGTACGGCCAGAGAGGCGAGGCGAGCGCCGTCCCGAACACGGCGAGCCCCTGGCCGAAGGGGCCCGCGCCGAGTGTCTTCGCGAGAAGGCCCGCCCCCGCCGCCGCCGCCGTCACGAGGAGGACCTGCAGAAGAACGAACAACGTCTGCGACGTGCGCGCGCCGAAACGAGCCTCCCACGGTCCCGCAAGGAGGGCGAACGGCACCTCGAGCAGCGGGAGGCCCATGCCGTAGGGCGACACCGCGTCGCCCGCCGGCCGTGGGATGGCGAACGTCTGGCCGCGCGCGATCCCGAGCTCGAAGGACTCGGCGATCGAGATCGCGGTGTAGAGCATCTGCTGCTCGTCGGTGACGGTCCCGAACGTTCGTTCTTCGGCCGTACCCGCGAGCAGAAGAAAGGCGGCGAGGACCGAGAGCCCGAGCGCCCGCGGGACCCTCTTCAGGGGCGCGAGGGCCATCGGGCCGGCACCTGACGTTCCGATCCTGCGAGGGCGCGGCGGACCGTGGCGTCGGGCTCGGTCTCCACCTCGAAATACTCGGCGCCGTCCCGGGCGAATCCCTGGTCCGCGACGTGCTGCAGGGCTGCGAGAAGCGGGTCGAAGTAGCCGGAGCCGTTGAAGAGGACAATCGGCCGCGAATGGTGGCCGAGCTGGCGCCATGTCACGATCTCGAAGAACTCGTCGAGAGTGCCGAAGCCCCCGGCGAGCGCGAGGAAGCCGCTGGCCATCTCGGCCATCCGCGCCTTCCGCTCGTGCATCGTCGCGACGATCTCGAGCTGCGTGAGCCCGCCGTGCGCGATCTCCTTCGCCGCGAGGCCCGCCGGAATGACACCATAGACGGGAGCGCCTTCCTCGAGGGCGGCATCCGCGAGGACGCCCATGAGCCCGACGCGCCCGCCGCCATACACGAGGCCCGCGCCGGCGCGGGCGATCGCGCGCCCGATGGCCGCCGCGTCCTGAGCGTGAACGGGCGAGAGGCCGGTGCGCGCGCCGCAGAAAACGGCGAGTATGGGGCGGTCGAATGTCATCGGCATTCCGGAATGATGCCCGAACACAAGTTCGGGCTGTTAAGGTCGCCCGCGTGATCCGGCCCGTGCCGCTCGACCGCGCCCGAGCGGCCCTTCGCGACGCGCTGCTCCGGCACGTCCCGGCGGACGTTGCGGAGGAAAACGACCTGAAGGAAATCCTCGCGCTGGTGGAGCGGGAGCCGGCGTGCTTCTCGCGGTCCACGTTCGTACCGGGTCACGTGACGGGCAGCGCGTTCATCATCTGCCGCTCCACGGGCAAGGTCCTCCTGCACCATCACCGGCGGCTGAACGCATGGCTGCAGCTCGGAGGTCACGACGACGGCGAGCTCGACGCCCGGGCGACCGCGCTGCGGGAGGGCCGCGAGGAGTCCGGCCTTCCCGATCTCGCTCTGTTGACGCCCGACATCCTCGACGTGGACGTACACCCCATTCCGGCCGGAAAAGGCGAGCCGCCCCACAGGCACCACGACGTGCGTTACGCGCTCGTGACGGAGCACCCCGAGGCGATCCAACGCGACGCGGGAGAGTCCTTGGCCCTCGCCTGGTTTATGCTGGAGGACGCGGCGGAGAAGATGAACGAGCCGGGCGCACGAAGAGCGCTGGCACGGCTGGCGAGACTGATTTAGATTTTCCTATCGTCTTCCTCACTGGCGCACCTTCCACTGTCCGCCTTCCTTCTCGAAGGCGATGCTCATCGTGGTGGACGAGAAAGTCGTCGTGCTGGGGCCGGTCGGGCTCTGCTCCGACACAATCAGGTTCAAGGTCGCCAGTTTGTCGTCGTCGATGATCAGCACGCCGCGGAAGTTCTTACCGGTCTGGAGCCCTGTCGTCATGGCCGCGCGCGTCGGCAGGTTCTTCGTGAAGTAGGCGAGGATCTCGGCCTTCTCGCTGGCCGGTTCCTTCTTCCACTCGGCCTGCACCGCCGTCGTCGCCAGCTTCTTGGCGTCGTCGATCTTTCCCGCGTGGATGAGGTCGAGATACTGCAACGCGAGTGTGGCGATCGGATGTTTGAGGATGTCCGCGTTTTCGATGCGTGTTTCCTTCGACCGATCTGGCTCGGCGGGGAACACCATCGGTCCGTTGGTCAGGCGCCACGCGCCCGCTTCGCGCTCGAAGTACGCCGCTCCCCGGCGGCCCTCGATCGAG
This sequence comes from Thermoanaerobaculia bacterium, assembly GCA_023717585.1. GTDB lineage: Bacteria > Acidobacteriota > Thermoanaerobaculia > UBA5066 > UBA5066 > Fen-183. The sequence goes on along the minus strand of JAMQPJ010000393.1, from coordinate 3,294 downwards.
AAGCTGACGACGGCGCTGTTACCCATGAGCGACAGCTCGCCATTCTTGAGAATCGCGTCAGCGAATGCCTTCGGGTCGGGTGAACGGCTGGCCATGCCCGCACCCATGTCCTTGCGGTCGGCGGCTGACATCGCCTTCCATTCCGTCGCGGAGGCTTTCGTTCCGAGCGCAACTGCCTCGTCGATCCTGCCGGCCTTCATGAATTCAGCCGCTTTCAATGCCACCTGGATCGCCGGGTGCCTGAGCGCCGCGTCGCCCTTGAGGCTGTTCTCCTGTGCCCGTGCGGACTGGGGCGCGTTCCACAGCAGCGTGGCCGCGAGAATTCCCGCTGAGGCCCCGGGTAGACCAAGCGAGCGAGCATTACGCGCAGGATGGATGGACCACATCTTCCGGCTCCTTGTCGAAAGCCGCACGAGCATAGTGCGAACGAGGGAGCCGGTCTATCTCTTGTGCGGCGGCTGCGAATGCAGCCCTATTCACTTTCTAAGAGAATCCCCGGGTCTTTCCCGCGAGCCTGACGCCTCTTCCGCGTCCGTGTACATCTTGTCGATGACGTCCTTGTACTTCTCGGCGGCTACGCGGCGCTTGACCTTCATCGTGGGCGTCAGCTCGCCACCCTCGATCGTGAAGTCGTTCGTGAGGAGCGTGAAGGCGCGGATCTGGCGTTCGTGGGGCTCATCTCCGTTCAGGATGTCGATCGCCTGACGGATGAGCGAAAGGACCTTCGGATCCTTCACGAGCTCGTCGCGATCGCGAAACGTCAGACCCGAGGCGCGCGCCCAGCTCTCGAGCTTCTCGAAGTTCGGGACGATGAGGGCCGAGAGGAACTTCCGGCGGTCGCCGATGAGCACGGCCGACGAGACGTACCGCACCGATCTCAGCGCGGCTTCGATCGGAGACGGCGCGATCTTCTTGCCGTACGCATTGATCACGATCTCCTTCTTGCGGTCCGTGAGCGCAAGAAAGCCGTCCGCGTCGAAGGAGCCGATGTCCCCCGTCCGGAACCACCCGTCCTCGTCGAAGGCCTTCGCCGTCTCCTCGCTCTTTCGCCAATAGCCGCCCTCCATGATGTTCGGCCCCTGGGCGAGCACCTCGCCGTCCGCGGCGAGCCGCAGCGTAACGCCCGGAATCGCGCGCCCGACCGTGCCGAGGCGCCATTCGCCGGGGCGATTGCAGGCGAGCACGGGGCTCGTCTCCGTGAGACCGTAGCCTTCGTACACTTCCACGCCGGCGCCGAGGAAGAACGCCGCGACGTCCCGCGAGAGGGGCGCGCCCCCCGAAATGGCGAAGCGAAAACGGCCCCCGAGGCGGGCCTTGATCTTCCCGAAGACGAGCCGATCGGCGAGCGCGTACCCGAGCCGGAGAACAGGACCCGGCACTTTCCCCGCGTCGAGAACCGCGAGGCGCCGGGCTCCCGTCTTCACACCCCACGAGAAGATCGCGCGCCTGAGCGCCGGCCCCTTGTCGACGGCCGCCTGGACGCGCGCGAGCATCTTCTCGTAGACGCGCGGCACGGCGGCGAAGCAGTGGGGCTTCACCTCGGCGAAGTTTTCCGGAAGTTTGTCGATCGACTCGGCGTATGTGATGGTCGCGGCGCGGGAAAAGTAGAGGAAGTCGACCATGCGCTCGAACACGTGGGAGAGGGGCAGGAACGAGAGGGCCACCGTGTCGGCGCCTACGTCGAAGAGCGCCGAGCACGCCGAAACGTTCGACACGAGATTCTCGTGCGTGAGGACGGCGCCCTTGGGCTCTCCCGTGGTGCCCGACGTGTAGATCATCGTCGCGAGATCGCCCGGGAGGACGGCCGACGCGCGCTCCTCGAAGGCGCCCGGGTCGCCGCGCAGAGCCGCGAGACCCTTCTGAACGACGGTCTCGAAGGGTGTGGCCTTTCCCGAGCTCCACGGCACGTTGTCGACGACGATCACGTGCCGGAGCTCGGAGCATCGACTGCGGACGTCCACGACCTTCTGGAGCTCGATCGCGTTGGAGACGAAGACGACCTTGGCGAGGGAGTCGCGCAGAATGTACTCGACCTGCGGCGCGAGATCGCTCGTGTAGATCGGCACGGTCAGAGCGCCGAGCGCCAGAGCCGCGAAATCCGCCATCGGCCACTCGGGCCGGTTCTCGCAGAGGATCGCGACCCGATCGTCCCGGTCGACCCCAAGGAGCGCGAGGCCGAGGGCGAGTCCCTGCGTGCGCTCTCCGAAGTCCGCCGCCGAGAGAGGCGTCCAGGACCCGCCGATCTTCGAAACGAGCAGTTCCGCCTTCCCGCTGGACGCTGCGAAGCGGAAATAGTCCAGGAGGGTTTTCGCGGGAAGCGGTTCGAGCACGTTCTTCCGCTCCATTATGCCGGAGAAGTCCCTGCTCCGGCCGCGCGGCGCACGCGGACTCTCAGAGCTCGCGCACGGAAACCGACAGGACGTCCGCGCAGGCCCGGATTTCCTCCAGTACACCGCCCGGCGGCGCCGATCCGACCTGGATGCGCGCGCAGGCCGCCTCGGCGCCCGCGAAGACGACGTTTTCCGTCTCTTCGACGTTGATTCCGGCCGCGCGCAGCGCGCCGAAGACGTGCGCGAGCACGCCGATCCTGTCGCGGTGACGAACGGACAGGACGTGCGTCGCCGGCGTTCGGCTCGCGAGGTTCACGGCGTTCGGGACCTCCCCCGACGCCGCGAAGGCCGCGACGATTCGTACCGTCTCTTCCGCGATGGCTGCCTGCGCCTGCTCGGTCGAGGCGCCGACGTGGTGCGTCCCGATGACGCCGTGCAGTTTCACGATGCCGTCCTCGAACGCACCGGCGCCGCCGGCCGGTTCCTTCTCGAAGACGTCGAGCCCCGCCCTGATCCCGCGGTCCGCGATGGCCTTTCGAAGTGCCGCGGCGTCCACGACCTCGCCGCGGCTCGTGTTCACGAAGAAGGCGCCCGGCTTCATCGCGAGGAAGAACTTCGCATCGAGCATGCCCTTCGTCTCACTCGTGAGCGCGCAGTGCACCGTGACGCCGTCGGAAGCGGCCGCGAGCGCGTGGACCGAGTCGGCGCGCGAGATGCCGAGCCGGGCCGCGAGGTCGACGTCCAGCGAGCGGCTCCAGGCGACGATCGGCATCCCGAAAGCCTGCGCGCGCGCGACGACCTCGAGGCCGACGGCCCCGAGGCCGACGACGCCGAGCGTCCGGCCCGCGAGTCCCCGGGCCTTTCCGTACTCGGCCTTGTTCCAGACGCCGTTCCGGAGATCGACGGCCTGCTCGACGAGACGCCGGTCGAGCGCGAGGAGGAGGCCCCAGGCGAGCTCCGCGAC
>JAMQPJ010000353.1 GCA_023717585.1 Thermoanaerobaculia bacterium | reverse complement strand
GACGAGCAGTGCGCGGCCGCCTCGTGAAACCAGCGGGTGCGGCCCTCCGCGTCCTCCGCGGCGGGCGGGCGGCGGACGGCGAGCCACTCCACGAGCGCCCGGTGAACGAGGAGGTCCGGGTAGCGCCGGATCGGCGACGTGAAGTGGCAGTAGTGCCTGGCCGCGAGCGCGTAATGTCCGCGGCACTCCTCGGAGTAGATGGCTTTCTTCTGGGCTCTGAGGACGAGGTCCGAGACGAGGCGTTCTTCGGGCCTTCCCTGCGCCCGGTCGAGGATCGCCTGGAACGTCGCGGGCGTGACTTCTTCCTCGTCCTCGGGAATGACGTAGCCGAGAGGGCCGAGCACGACCCGGATGTCCGCGAGGCGACTCTCGTCCGGCCGATCGTGCACGCGGTAGAGCGCCGGCGTCGGGACGAACTCGAGGTGCCTGGCAACGGCCTCGTTCGCGGCCAGCATGAACTCCTCGATGAGCCGGTGCGCCTCGTTGCGCACGGCCTTCAGGATGGCGACGACGTCGCCCTCCTCGCCGAGAATGACGTCCGCGTCCGGCAGGTCGAAATCGAGGGAGCCGCGGGAGACTCTTTTTGCTCGGAGAAGAGCGCCTGCCCTCTGGGCGGCGCGGAGCATCGTGCCCACGTCACCGGAGATGGGAGAAGAGGAAGATTTCTTAGAAGGTGAATCCGGCTTAGGCTGAGCAGGCGCTCTTCGAGGAGCGCCTCCCGTTCCCTTCCCTTCCTCACTATCTAAGAAATCCCCTACAGCGGCATACGTAAGACGGGCCCGTGAGTTGATGAGCGAGCGGAAGAATTCGCTCTTCACCGTCTCGCCGTGCCTGTCCAGCGTGAGCACAGCCGACAGCGTCCGCCGCTCCTCGTTCGGGCGCAGCGAGCAGAGGTCGTTCGAAAGGCGCTCCGGGAGCATCGCGATGGCGCGATCGGGGAAATAGACCGACGTGCCGCGCTCGAACGCCTCGGCGTCGAGGGCGCTGCCGATGGGCACGTAGTGGGAGACGTCCGCGATGTGGATGCCGATGCGGAACCCGCCGCCCGGAAGCTCTTCGGCCTCGATGGCGTCGTCGAAGTCGCGCGCGGTCTCGCCGTCGATCGTGACGATCGTCCGCCCGGTGAAGTCCGCCCGCAGCCTCCGCTCGTCGATCCCGACCGTCCCGCTCGCCGCCTCGGCCTCGGCGATGACGGTCCCGGGAAACGCACGAGGAATACCCCATTTCCGGGCCACGACCTCGACGTCGACGCCGGGGTCCCCCTCGAAGCCGATCTGCCCGGTCACCTCGGCCAGCGCGAGGCGCTTGTCGTCGGGGTAGGCCAGGATCCGCGCCTCGACGAAGAGGCCGTCCGGAGCGCCGAGGTCTTTCCCGTCGGGGACGCGGAGGCGCGCGTCGATCTTCCGGTCGAACGGGACGATGAAGGTCCCGTCCGGACCCCGTACGAGCTTCCCGACCACCGTCTCGCGCTTTCTGCCGAGGACCTTGACGACGATGCCCATCCGCGGCGCCTGCCGGACGACGCGCCGCCCCCGCGGGGCCTTTGGCGTTTCGACTCGGACCAGGACGACGTCCCCGTCGAGCGCCGTCCCCAGCCGCCCGGGAGAGACCGGCAAGTCCGGGACCCCGGGCTCTCCGGACAGAAGGAAGGCCCGGCTCTCTCCGCGGACCGCGAGGACGCCGGCCATGAGGTCGGTGTTCTCGATCAGCGACAGCTTCTCGCCGCGGATCCGGACGAGGCGCCCTTCCCGCTCGAGCGTCTCCACGGCCTCCCGGAGGCACGCGGTGGCGGCTTCGTCCGCGTCCGGCCCCAGCACCCTCCGGGCGAGGTCGGAGAACGGGAGAATCCGCGATCCCCGGGGCTTCAACGCCTCGAGGATCCTGTCGATGCTGGCTTGTTCCGTCATGAGAATGGTGCGAAAGGGGGGACTCGAACCCCCACGGCCGTATAAGGGCCACAAGGTCCTGAGCCTTGCGCGTCTGCCAGTTCCGCCACTTTCGCGCCGGGGACCGCGGAGCAGCGGAGGATAGACGCCCCGCCTCCGGGCGTCAACCTCGCGGGGCGCGTGTCAGTTCTCCTTCGGCGGCCGTTTCAGGCCGCTCCGCTCCCGCTCGGCGACGTAGGCCTCGACGCGCGCCTGCTCCCGTTCGCCCATCACCACGAAGCGGATCCCGAAGGCGGCGTGGAAGAGGTCCA
>JAMQPJ010000289.1 GCA_023717585.1 Thermoanaerobaculia bacterium | reverse complement strand
GACGAGCGCGGCGAGGGCAACCCCGACTTCTCGTTCGACCACTCCGCGCCGCCGCGCGGCCTCACCGTCTGGGCCGCGCTCAAGGAGATCGGCGCCTCGGGAATGCGCGAGCGAGTCGTGCGCCACCACGATTGCGCGCGCCGCGTGGCGGAGCGCGTGCGCGCGCATCCCGCGCTCGAGCTTCTCGCGGAACCCGTGCTTTCCATCTGCTGCTTCCGGGTGAAGCCGAGGGGAGTCTCGGACGAGGCGGCGCTCGACGCGCTGAACGAAAAGATCCTCCTCGGCGTCCGCGCGCGCGGCCGCGCGATCCCGTCGCACACGCGCCTCGACGGCCGCTTCGCGATCCGTCCCTGCTTCATCAACCCGCGGACGACGCTCGCGGACGCGGACGCGACGGTGGACGAGGTGCTCGCGGTGGCGAAGGAGCTGGGCGCGCTCCCGGCGTGACGCTCACTTCGACCGCTCACCTCTCGGCGAGCAGGGCTCTCTTCGACTTGGCGAGCTCGCGGAGCTTCTCGGGCCCCACCGGCGGGTAGCCGAGGCCGAGCGAGTCCAGCGCATCCACGACGGCGGCCGCGACGACGAGCCTCGTGAACCACTTGTTGTCGGCCGGCACGACGTACCACGGCGACTCCTCGGTCGCGGTCTCCCGGATCATGTCCTCGTACGCCTTCATGTAGTCCTTCCAGAAACCGCGCTCCGTCACGTCGCCGGCCCCGAACTTCCAGTTCTTGGCGGGGTTCTCGATGCGTTCGAGGAAGCGGCGTTTCTGCTCTTCGCGGGAGACATGGAGAAAGAACTTCCGGACGACGACGCCGTTGTTCGCGAGATACCGTTCGTAACTCCGGATGTCCCGGTAGCGTTTCTTCCAGATGTCCTTCCTGATCAATCGCCACGGAAGCCGGCTCCCTTCGAGAATCTTCTCGTGAACCTTCACGATGAGGACTTCTTCGTAATAGGAACGGTTGAAAATGCCGATCCGGCCCCTTTCGGGAAGGTGCCTGTTGCAGCGCCAGAGGAAATCGTGGTCGAGCTCCTCGGGAGACGGCGCCTTGAAGGCGGCGACCTGACAGCCCTGCGGGTTTACGCCGGACATGACGTGCTTGATCGCCGAGTCCTTCCCGGCCGCGTCCATCGCCTGGAAGATGAGGAGCACGGCCCACCGGTCCTGCGCGTAGAGGATGTCCTGCAGCTTCGCGAGCGTCTCGACGCCGGACTCGAGGGCCTCCTTCGCGTCCGGCTTCGCCTCCGACCCGAAGCCCGCGGTGTCCGCGGGGTCGTAGTTCTTCAGCCGGAATTTTTTTCCGCTGTCGACGGCATAGGGCCGCGAGAATTTCCGGGCCTTCCTGACGGCCTTCTCGAGGTTCATGGCGGGGAAGCATAGCCCCTGGCGTGGCGCTCCGGAGGCCGTGAAAGAATGCGCTTTCTTGCAAGCACGATCCGCGCAAGGAGCAGTCATGCAGCTCGGGATGATCGGACTCGGCCGGATGGGCGCGAACATGGTGCGGCGCCTGATGAAGAACGGGCATACCTGCGTCGTTTACAACCGGAGCCCTGAAGCCGTGAAGCAGCTCGCCGCGGAAGGCGCCGTCGGGGCGTCGTCGCTGGACGAGTTCGTCCTCAAGCTCACGCCCCCGCGGGCCGCGTGGCTGATGGTTCCGGCCGCGGCGGTGGACGCGACACTCGCCGATCTGGCTCCGAAGATGCAGGCGGGCGACGTCCTCATCGACGGCGGCAACTCCTATTACGTCGACGACATCCGCCGTCAGAAGGACCTGCGCCCGAAGGGCGTGCACTACCTGGACGTCGGAACGAGCGGAGGCGTCTGGGGCCTCGAACGCGGTTACTGTCTGATGATCGGGGGCGACGCGGACGCCGTTCGACGTCTGGACCCGATCTTCCGGACGATCGCGCCCGGGATCGGCGACATTCCGCGGACTCCCGGGCGCGAGAGCGCCTCGGGCACCGCCGAGCTCGGATATCTCCACTGCGGACCGACCGGAGCGGGGCATTTCGTGAAGATGGTCCACAACGGCATCGAGTACGGAATGATGGCGGCTTACGCGGAAGGCCTGAACATCCTCAAGCGCGCGAACGCGGGCAAGACGGGGCGCTCGGTCGACGCCGAGACCACGCCGCTGCGAAACCCGGAGCACTACCAGTACGACATGAACCTTCCCGATATCGCCGAGGTCTGGCGCCGGGGAAGCGTCATCGCGTCCTGGCTCCTGGATCTCACGGCCGTCGCGCTCCTCAAGTCGCCCGGGCTCGAGAAGTTCTCGGGGCGCGTTTCGGACTCGGGCGAGGGCCGCTGGACCATCCTCGCCGCCATCGACGAAGGAACGCCCGCCGAGGTCCTCACGGCGGCTCTCTTCGAGCGTCTCGCGTCGCAGGGGCAGGCCGACTTCGCGAACAAGCTCATGTCCGCGATGCGATTCGAGTTCGGCGGGCACGTGGAAAAGCCCGCCGGCAGGTAGCGCTCCCTAGTCACGCCTCCGCGGGCTCGAGCCGCTGGCGGAACCAGATCGCGAGCGCTTCCGCGGACAGCTCGCCCCGGGCGACAGCGAACGTCACGTCCTCGAGATCGGAGTCCGCCGAGCGGAGACGGTAACCGTTGACCTCCACCACGAGCTCGGCCGCCGCCGCTCCCAGGCGCTTGTTCCCGTCCACGAACGCGTGGTTGACGACGAGCGAGTGCATGAGCGCCGCCGCTTTCGCCGCGAGGTCCGCGTAGAGATCCTCGCCGTCGAACGTCGTGCCCGGCCGCGCGGCCGCCGACTCGAGAGCTGCGCGGCTGCGCAAGCCGCGGCGCCCGCCGAAGGCCTTCATGAGCGCGCCGTGAAGGGCCGCGAGCTGGGACGCAGAGAGGGTGACGATCACTTCGCGAGGGCCTGGTAGACCGTTGCACGCCTCTTCAGAAGAGAGGCGACCGCCCGGCGAAACCGCGGGGTGACCTCGCCCCCTTCATAGTGCGCGGTTCCGGCGCGCACGATCACGGCGCCGCTGACGGGATGGACGGTCACCTCCACCTCCTGGCCCTTCTCGAGGCGGAACGCGTGGACGACCTCCGCTGGAAGAGTCACGGCGAGGGAGCTGCCGGTCCGGACGAGCTTGCGCTTCATGTATGTATTAAATACTGATATGTGACCTGCCGCAAGCGCGGCGCTACGCGGACGCGGGAGCCCCGTCGGCGGTCCGTCCCTTCGCCCACAGGATCTGGGCGACCATGAGGAGCATCCCGACGTCGCGCAGGACGACGAGGCGCATGTCGGCGAGGCGCTCCTCGGCGGTCTTGTTCGCCGCCGACATGTCGAAGCAGCCGCAGTCGATGGCGTTGCCGCGCGCGAGGTTCAGCGAGATCGCGACGATGAAGACGAGGAGGAGAGCGCCGACGAGCGCGGCCGACGTGCGGGTCCAGATGCCGAGGACGAGAGCGAGGCCGGCGAGGAGCTCGAGCCAGGGCATCGCGAGCGCGAGGACGTTCACGGTGGCGCCCGGCACGATGCGGTAGTTGTAGATCATGTGGGCGAACGACGGCGGGTCCACGATCTTCGGCAGCGCCGCGGCGACGAAGAAGAGCCCGAGGGCAATCTGGACGCGGACCGTCAGCCAGGGTGAGGCGAGGGCTTCTTTCAGCGTCACTCTAACGTCACTCGGCGAGTCACGATTCGGGCCCGGTCGCGCTCTTGCCGCCCCGCTTCTGCCAGTCCGGCCAGCCGCCCGAGTACACGAGGAGGTTGTTGAAGCCCGCTCCGAACAGCTTCCGGGCGAGCATGTGGGAGTCCTCGCAGTCGCCGCCGGAGCAGTACAGCACGACGGGAATCGATCCGTCACGGCCCTCGCCGACGAGCGCCGTCACGCGCGCGTCGATGTCGCTCTCCCACACGGCAAAGCTGCGCGCGCGGACGATGTGCCCTCCCTCGAAGTCCTTCGTACGGCGTGCGTCCAGAACGAGCACGCCGCGGGCGACGAGCCACGCGGCGTCGTCGCCGGAGATCTCGACGGACGGCCTGTTGTGGGGCGGGAAACGCTTCAGCAGGTCGGCGGGGGAGGAGGAGGGAGAAGAGGAAGATCTTGCTTCGGACCCTTCGGCGGGCGCCGTGGACTTCGTGGAGGCCTTCGTGGTTTGGCCAGGGCGCTTTTCTTTGAAAGGTAATTGGGCCCCTGCCTCCGCCCCGGCGGCGCTCGCGGGGGTCGCCGCCGCGGCCGCGACGCCCCCGGTCTTTTCCCC
>JAMQPJ010000271.1 GCA_023717585.1 Thermoanaerobaculia bacterium | reverse complement strand
GCCGGAGTCCGGCGTCACCGTCAGGACGCGCAGGTTCGGCTTCTTCGCGAGGACCGGTTTGGCGTCGTCCGTCACCGCGTGGACGACGACGACCTCGAGGAAGCGCGACGTGAGCGCCGTGGCCGCCGCGGCGTCGAGCGTGCCCGTGTACGCGACGACGCCTCCGAAGCCCGCGATCGGGTCGGAGGCCCACGCGGCCTCGAAGGCGTCCGCCATCGCGGGCGCCATCGCGGCTCCCGCGGGAACGCGGTGTTTCACGATCGTGAGGGAGTTCGCCCCCAGGACGCGCGACGTCGCGAGGGCCGCGTCGGCGTCGAGAAAGTTGTTGTACGAGAGCTCCTTTCCCTGCACGAACCGGTAGCGCGAGAGGGCGGGCGCCGCTGCGGCGGCATCGACGTAAAGGGACGCCTTCTGGTGCGGGTTCTCCCCGTAGCGGAGACCGGTCCCGAGCGAGAACGTGAGCGACAGTCGCTCGGGAAACGTCTCGCCCGTCCCGGTCGAGAACCAGCGGGCGATCGCGGCGTCGTACGCCGCCGTGCGCCTGAAGGCCTTTGCCGCGAGGCGCCGCCTGGTCTCGTCGCTGAGAGTGCCTTCGTTCGCCTCCAGCTCGGCGGCGACGGTCGCGTAGTCGGCCGGGTCGCAGAGGACGCCGACGTGCGCGTGGTTCTTCGCGGCGGCGCGCAGCAGGGACGGCCCGCCGACGTCGATCTTCTCGATGGCCTCCGCGAACGTCGTCCCCGTCTTCGCCACGGCGTCCTCGAAGGGATAGAGATTCACGACGACGAGGTCGATGGCAGAGACTTCGTTCGCGGCCGCTTCGCGCACGTCGCGGTCGAGGGAGCGGTCGTAGAGGATGCCGCCGAAGAGCTTCGGATGCAGCGTCTTCACGCGGCCGCCGAAGACCTCCGGGAAGCCCGTGACGCCCGCGACGCTCGCGACCGGGAGACCGGCGGCCACGAGGTGCGCGGCCGTTCCACCCGTCGAGAGGAGGTCGAAGCCGAGCCCCACGAGGGCGCGGGCGAGATCGACGAGGCCGGTGCGATCGGAGACGGAGAGAAGCGCGAGACGCGTGTTGCTCAAGGATTGTCACTCACGGACGGCGTACGGTCCTTTCGAGGCGGGATACCGCGCGACGGAGGAGACATCGCCTCCGGCGGCCTTCCAGATCCAGGCGAGGAGGCGGGTCGAGAGGGTCAGAGCCGCGTCGTAGCGCTCGCGCGCGGTGGTCGCGGGAAGCGGCGCCGCGGCCAGCGTTTCGGGCGCCGCGAACGGTTCCGCCGGATAGCCGAGGAACCGGGCGGCCTTCGAGACGTCCGCGGCCGTGCCGGCTTGCGGCGGCAACGCGAGGGCGAACTCGTGGACGATTCCGCCCGTCTGATAGACGACGTCCTCGAAGGGGGTGTGCCGGCGGATGGCCTCGGCGAGAGCGCGCGCGCCGCGGGCCGCGGCCGCTCGATGGGCCGCCGCGTCGCGCGTGCCGGTTTCGGCGGCCGCCGCGTCGCTCACGCCCTGCATGAGCCGGCGGCTGTTCCTCGCGAGCTGGCGCTTGAAGTCCGGCGGCGCCCACGAGGCTGCGTCGGCGGCCATGCGCCGTTCGTCCGCGACGCTCCAACGCACGGGCTCCGCGGCCCGCGCCGCGGGCGCGAGGAAGACGAACGCGAGGGCGGCGGCGCTGCGGCGCATGGGAGCCGATTGTACGGGCGGCCGAGCGTAGACTTGGCGCGCACGGAAGATGGACGCGTGACGCCAGGCCGAATCAGGGTTACGGTGGCCTTCGGCGCGCTCGCCCTCGCGGCGGCACTCGCCGCATTTTTCGCCGAAAAGCCGGCGGCGCACGGCTCGCGATTCCGGCCATTCCGGGTCCCCGGGCAGGATCTCGTCCTCCTGCCGGAGTCGGAGCGGTCGTTCGCGCGCGTCGTCATCGGGCTGCGCCCGCACGGGGCCTCTGGCCGGAACCCGCTGCGGGGCGCGACGGACCCGCGGATCGTGGACGTGAGGCGCCGGATCTACGCCCTCGACTTCGAGCTCCTCCATGGCAAGTGCATGACGGCGGTGCCGCCGTACGCGACGTTCTACGTCGCCGTGCCCGACCCCGCGACCGTTTCGGAGGCCTCGGGCGAGGAGGAGGCGGACTTCCGTGCGTACCTCGTCTCGCGTCTCGGCTGGGCGGAGGAGACGATCCGCGCCCGGACGCGGTTCTTCCGCGTGCCGCGGCCCGTCGTTTTTCCGCAGGACATGACCGAGATCCTCGGCCGCGACGGCGCCGGGCGGCTCGTCCTCGGTGTCGGGGGCGACACGGACCCGGAATACATCGCGCCCGTCGAACGGATCGCGAAGACCTTTCCCGACGCCTTTTTCGTGCGGCGGCTCGCGGGGCTCCACGTGGGCGACATCAACACGGAAGGCGGCGACCTCGCGCTGAGCTGGCTTCCCGACGGGTCGATCGGGCTCCTCGTCGGACGCCACCGCGCGATCCGCTACCTCGAACGCCGCACCGGCGGGACCCTCGGCGGGGATTCCCTGGCGCCGGAGCAGATCGCGGAGGTCCGGCGCGCGTTCTCGTCGGCCTTCTTCGACATCGAGGTGGTGATCGTCGGGGAGGGCGCGCTCCGCGACCCGTCGCGCGGGAGCGAGGAGCTGTTCCACGCGGACATGGCGGTTGCGGCCATGCGGAACGCCACGGAGGCCCTTGCGTTCGTCCCGACATACGAGAAGCCTCCCGTCGACGCGAACTCCCGCGAGGCCCTTCCGGAGGCGTTCGTCCGCGACGTCCAGAAGGAGTACGACCTCGTCGCGGGGCAGATGGAGGCCCGCGGTTACCGCGTCGTGCGACTCCCGTTCGAGGACCACCCGGTGCGTTCGCCGGTGAACGTGAGCAAGTTCGTCGACGCGGCGTCCGGCAGACCCGTCGTGGTCCTCGCGCGATACCCGGAGCACCGGCCTCCGGCCCCGGGCGTCAGGAGCGCGACGGCCCAGCTGCAGGACGCGGTCCTCGCGCTGCAGGACCTTCTCGATGCGTGGGAAGCCGCGCCGACCGATGCGGCCCTCGCGCGGCTCGACGCGAGCCTCCGGGACGCGTGGCGCGAGCTCGACGAGGCCGCCGCGAGCCCGAACCCGCTCTTCGACCGGCAGCGCGCGCTCTACGAGGCGAACGGGCTCTCGGTCCTCCCGCTCCCGCTCTTTCCGGGCGGCGCGGGCGGCGTCCACTGCCTCCTGCTTCGCTGACTCAGAAGATCTTCAGGACGTTCAGGCTGAGGACGAAGCCCTTCATCCCGCGATTGCGCCCGGAGACGGGCGCCCCGGCGTCGAGCTTGATCAGCGTCGCCCACGGCCCGACGAACTCGCCGGAGATCCCCGCGCCGCTGAAATACGCCCAGTCGAGCCCGGCGGCCCGGTCCCTGACGCGCGCGTCTTCGTAGATCGCCTCGAGGCGGAAGGCGCTGCCGATCACGTAACCATAGGCGAGCTTCGACGAGACCGCTTCCTCGGCACGCAGCGCTCCCGAGCGGAAGCCGCGCAGCGACGTTCCCCCGTAGAAGCCGAACGTGTACTTCGAGAAGCGGTCCGTGTTGTCCGAGCCGACGTACCCGAGCGACGCGCGCACGCGCTGGAAGCGCGGCAGGTGGAAGTCCTTCTGCAGCTCGACGCCCCAGGTCGTGTAGGCGTCCTTGCCCGGGTCGTAGTCGGGGTTTCCCGCGAAGCCCCACGGTTCCCACAGCGACCTCTTGCTCCACGCCCAGCGGCCCGTCAGCGCCCATCCGCGCCAGTCCCACACGAGCTGGCCCTCGAGCTTCGTGAGCCAGTGATTCGACGGCACCGCGAACGCCGGCGCCGTTTCGTCGTCGTCGGCCGCGAAATCCCGGTGCGATTCGCTGGCCGTCGCCGTGAACTTGAGATGGCGCGCGATCGGGATGCCGGCCTTGAAGGAGGCCGCGAAGGACCGGCTCTTCACGCGCTGGGACTTGTCCTCCTCGCCCGAGACGTAGAGCGCGTCCGTGCCCTGGAGCGCGATGCCGAAAACGTCGACGCCCACGTCGACGGGCGACCCGAAGAGGCGCGGCTGGCCCCACGACGCCGCGAGGAGGACGCCGCCGAAGAGGACCTGGAACTGATCGTGCCGCCTGCTCGCGTCGAGGTCGACCCAGTAGACGCCGAGGAGCGGAAGCGGGTAGTCGTACGACCCGTCCCAGAAGAGGCCGCCGAGGCCGAAGAGCCTGCTGCGTTTCGCGTCCTGGGTGACGGCTCGGCCGCCGTCCTTCGTCTTCTCGAGATAGCGCACGCCTTTTTCGGTGTCGCGCACCATCGTGTCTTTCGAGGCGTACCTCTCCTCGCGCTCCGCGCGGAAGGAGGGGTCGTCCAGCCGGATGTCGGTGAGGACGCTCTCGCGCTCGATCACGGTCGTGCGCGAGAAGGTCTTGAGAATCCACTGGCCGGTCGTGCGCGTCGGCAGGCGCAGCGGCGGCCCTCCGTCGGGCGCGGGCACGTCCGTGAAGTCGGCCGTCTCGTCCACAGCCTGGATCTCGGCCGTGAGGTTCAGCTGCCGTGTCCGGACGCGGATGGCCGCGAAGGTGTCGCGCGCGATCCACACGCGGCCGGCGTAGACGGGCTTGTCCGTCACGGCGACGCGCGGCTCGAAGTCGAGCGTCCAGCACGCGACCCCGTTCACGGCGTCCTCGCCCGCGAGCGCGTAGCGATACGTGTCGTCGAGCGTGAGGGCGAGCGGCATGTCCGAGACCTTTTCGGGCTGCAGGAGCGGGAGCTCGGGGAGCTTCTTCGCCTTCCAGCGCACGCCGTTGAAGTACGCGTCGTGCCACGCCCAGTCGAACCCCGCGCCCTTCTCGTAGAAGAACCGCCCGGCGAGCGTGAGGTCGAGCGTGTTGCCGAGATTCGCGAAGCGGAAGCGCATCGAGAGCGAGTTCGTCGCCGAGAGCGTCTTCCAGCGCGCGTCGCGGGCCGCGCGCCACGCCTGATGCTTCGCGAGGATCTCCTCGGCCGTGATGCCCCGCGCGGCGGCGACTCCGACGGCGGCCTTCGGGGCCTCCGCCGGCGCCCTCTCACGCGCCGCGAGGCGCACGGCGAGCGGGCCTCTCGCGAGCGAGAGCGTGAGGCGGGCGGGAACCGCGCCGGCGGGGATCTCGAGCTTTTTCGAGGCCCCCGTCGCGAGCTCGAGGATCTCGGCGGAGGCATAGGGCGTCGCGTCGAGCGTGAGCACGACCGCGTTCGCGGGCGCGGGCGTGCCGTCCCGGGTGCCCGGCAGGAGGACGACGCCGCCGAGGTCCGTTCCCGAGACGAGACGGTATGCGTCGAGAGGGCTCGCGTCGTCGGCCGCGCCCGACGCCGTGCGGGAGTCCGGCCCGAAGTCTCCGGCGACGACGCGCGCGAAGCGCTCGAGCGTCGCGTCCTCGGCGGCCGGCCAGGCGGGCGACGCGACGACGAACGGGACGTTTTCCGGCGCGAACCGTGCGGCCGCGGCCAGCAGCGCGCCGGGGGAGCGGACGACTGCGCGGAGGTCGACGAGAGCCGGCTTGCCGAACGCGAAAGAATCGATCGCGGCTCGGACCCCTCCGGCCGGCGGCTGGCCTTCGACCGTGACGCCGACCATGTCGAGATACGCCGTGTTCTCTTCTGAAAGGAGAGAGAGATCGGCGGGCGCGACGAGCTCCCCCGTAGCGCCCGTAGTGTGCCGGGCTGCCGTGACTGCGATTCGGGCGTGGGGCGCGGCCGCGCGGACCCCCGCAGCCACCTTCCGAAGCA
>JAMQPJ010000258.1 GCA_023717585.1 Thermoanaerobaculia bacterium | reverse complement strand
GACGAGCGTGGCTCCCTGATCGCGCGGGAAGTCCAACACCCATTTCCGCGCCGCGGGGGGCACGCCCGGATCGGCGAGGAAGAGTGTGTACGGCGGACGCGCGTGCCGGAGGAGAGCCCCGAGACACTCCTCTAGAACGGGCAGCTCGTCGTGAGCGAGGACGACGACGTCCACGGCATCCGTCGAGCGATCCAGCCCGGGGCCGCGGAAGCGAACGGGTGCGAAGCCGGGAACGTGCACGAGCCCGGGGTCCCCGGCGGGAAGCGCGGACCGCTCGCCAAACGACGCGCCGCCGGCGAACCCGCCCTTCAGCCTCCACCACGCGTTGCGCAGCTTCCAGAAGAAGCTCATCTCCATCGCGGCGATGCGCGCGCGCGCCTCGGAGAGCTCGACGCGGGTCTTCTCCAGCTCCTCGCGAAGCGTTTCGAACGAGTCCTGGCTCAAGCGCTGGGATTGTACGGTCCGACGCTCATTCGGATAGACGCAACGGCTACGGCCCGAGGAGTCGAGAGAGCAACCCTCTCGAGGTCGGCTGCACCATCTTCCTGGCCCAGCCGATTCTGCCGCTCTCGGTCTCCTTGAAGGCGGTCAGCTCCGGGTGCTGCCGTGCGACGAGATTCCACACCATGCCGATCTGGTATGTGTCGAGTTCCCGGTCCGAAAGGTGCCCGTGCGATTCCTTCCACGTTGGCATGCTTCTGAGTTTGAAGTCGAGATCGTCGAGGACGAACCAGCCGCCCGGCTTCAGGAGTTTCACCGCCAGAACGAGTGCGAGGGCATCGGGCTGCCATTCGTGGGCGCCGTCCAGGAAGCAGAGGTCGAAGAGGGGCTGGCAAACCCCGTTGACGGTCTGCTTCGAAATGAGGTCGGCGAGATACCAGTTGTAGCCGAGAGGGTCAGCGACGACCTCGAGCTCGCTGCCGATCCCCACGTGAGCCTTCAAAGTCGACGCATTCGCGGGCCAATGGAGCGCAAGGTCGACCGTGACGACCTTGCCGCCCGTTTCGGCCGCCGCCGCCCCCATTACGCAGCTCGTGGCCCCAAACCCGCTCCCGAGCTCGAGACAGGCACGAAGGCGGTTCGAGACGATGCAGTCGTAAATCTCGTGCATTCCCCCTTCAGGCAGAAGGAAGATGCTCGCCGGCTTGCCGCCCTCGGCGACATACGAGCGAAGCGCGGCCATTACAGCGTCGTATTTCATTGGGTTCCTGAGAATCGACGATATCGCAGGCCGTGGCGCGCGACTCTCGCGTCGAGATTGTAGGGTCAGCGCGTGTGGACGAGGACGTATGGCCCGCAGCGGGCGAGGAACGGCGGGCGCGAGAAGTCCGCGCCCGGAGCGGCCTCGACTCCGGCCAGCGAGACTTCGGCTGCGGCCGGTTCCACAACGGGCCGCTCGACGACGTTTCGGAGCCGGATGAAGCTCTGAAGCCGGTCCGTGGTCCAGCTCGCCGGCGGCCGGAATCCGATCGGCTGCCCTTCCCCGAGGACCCTGTCCGCGGCGATCTTGAGCGTGCCGAGGCACGCGAAGCCGGGATCGGCGAGCGCGCACGGGGGCGGGGAGGGCCGTGGGTCGAAGAGCCCGCGGGAAAAGCCCGAGGCCAGGGTCCCGTGAAGACGCACGACGCGCGCGCCCTTCAGGTGCAGCACGATCTTCAGATTGCTCTCGGTCGTGCGCCCCGCTTCGAGAAAGTGCATCGGGGACAGCGCCAGGTATCCGAAGCCGTAGCTCGGGTACCGGATCTGGTTCCAGAGGAGGCACGCGGCGAGGAACGCCGCCGAGGCAAGCGAAGCGAGGCGCCCCTGCTCCGCGAAACGGCGAAGGCCATCGAGCCCTTCCGCGAGCGCGCAGGTGAAGAAGGGCAGAACGTAGACGAGGAAGCGCTTGTCGGCCCAGTCGTAGAAGAAGACGACGAAGACGAGGATCGCCGAGGCCGCCCAGAGCGCCGCGGCACGATACCGTTGCCCCACCGTGTCCCCGGCGAGGAGCCGCACGGCGCCCCACGCGTACAACGGAATCAACAGAAGGCCGAGGAGTGAGACGCCCGAGAACGCGTGCGACGTCAGATTCGAGAACGTGGGTCTCAGCAGCGCTTCGAAGTCGTGCCGGGGAGCGTCCGGATGCGCCTGATGAAACCACGTGCGAACCGCGAACCAGGAGAGCGCCACGGCCACGGTCGCCAGCGCCCCGATCCAGAGCTCCCGGCAGCGCACGTCCCCTTTCCGCACGGCGAGGACGGCGAGGGCAAGCCCGATTCCCGCGGGTACGGCGGCGTACGAAAACAGGAAGGCGGCGCCGAGCGCGCCGCCCATGACGACGTACCAGCGAAGGTCCCGCCCCGCCCGCACGAACGCCAGCGCCGCAAGGACGAGGAACGGCGTCGCGTATGTCTCGGCCAGCACGTACTTCGCGAGGTCCAGCACGGCGTCGTTCGCGAAGAAGAACCAGCCAGCCGTCGCCGCGATCCACGCGTCGTGCCGCTCCCTGAGAAGAAGGTAGAGGAAGGCCGTCGAGAGGCCGAGGAACAGAAAGTTCATGACGGGCAGGAGCGACAGCGCCCCGAGCTTCGAGAGCGCCGCGATCAGGAGCGGCAGTCCCGGCGGCCGCAGGCTCGCGAGAACCGGCCGGCCCGCCCAGAAAAGGCCGTTGCTGATCCAGTCGTAGGAGTCGGCCGTCAAATAGGGATAGCAGAGGTTGAGGTCCGCGACGAGAAGCGACCGGACGACCGGAAATGCCCCCAGTATGGCGAGCCCGGCAAGCATCCGCGGCGGCAGGCGCTCCGATCGAAGAACGGACAAGGTTCCTCAGAATATCGAACCCGTCCGCGAATTGCGGGCCGTTCTAGGGATACACGAAGAAGGACGGATCGTAGATCAGGGTCACGTTCCCGGGAGTGCTGTGGTATTCCTTGAACTGCCCTGTCCTGGTATCCGTCACCTGCACCCAGAACTCGACGGACGTGAAGGTCAGTATCGTCATCCACGCCCGGCCGTTGTCCGTCGCCGTGTTGACCCGGATCATGTACTCGAACGTGCTCGCGTTCGCGATCCAGAATGCGCCCGTCACATCCGTGAGCCTCGCCTTGTTGAGGTTCGCGGTCGCCCCTCCGGCGTACTGGTTCTTCCAGTTACTCGTCACCTTGTAACGGCCGCCCACGAGGCACATCGTGTAGGCGTCCTCCGTGCATCCGGCCGGCGGCTGGACGATCGAGCACACCGCTCCGTTGCAGGACACCTTCTGGTTGAACACGATGAAATCCGTGTAGAAGTAGGTCCCCGTCACGTACTCGCGCAGGAACATCAGCAGGAAATACTCGCCCACTGGAATCGTATTCCCGAGGAACGAGACGGTCCCGGAGTTGACGTTCGAATAGTGGAAACCCGCGGACAACGGATTTAGCGTAACGAAGTCAGACAGGCTGAAATAGTTCACCGTCTGGCCGAAGACGGGCGACGCGACCGAGAGCGCCATCCGGAGGTCCAACGGACCGCTGCCCGTCGAACGATTGTTGGAGATCGTGTCGACGTGGAAAGAGCCCGAATTTCCGGTCCACGTGGTGGACGCGTTTCCGCTCATGCAGATCGTGCAGCCGGGCTGGGCGAGCGGCTCGCGGCTCGAAGAGCTCGTGAGCGACTCCGTTGCTGCCGTCTCGGGCTCCTGACGCCCAGCCCCTGGAGCCGCCGGGTTCGGCGAAACCACAACCGGCCTCGCGGCCGGCCGGGCTGCAATACCTCGAGAGGGCTCCTGCGAAACAGATCCCTTCCCCGTCCCCTGAGCCGAGTTCACGGCCTGGTCCTCGGCCGGCGCGGGCGCCGCGCCGACGACCGTCACGAGCAACGCCAGGCCTGCGAGCGAGCGGAGAGCGCGGTTCATGTTTTCCTTCATGTTCGTGTCCATCACGGGTAGACGAAGTAGGTCGGGTCGTAGATCAACGTCACGTTGCCGGGGCTGCTGTGGTACTCCTTGTACTGTCCGGTGTGGGTGTCCGTCACGGCGATCCAGAACTCGACGGACGTGAACGTCGGAATCGCCATCCAGGCGCGCCCGTTGTCGGTGGCGGTGTTGACCCGGATCAGGTACTCGTACGTCTCGGCGTTCGCGATCCAGAAGGCTCCCGTCACGTCGGTCAGCTGCGCCTTCTGCAGCGTCGCCTCCGCCCCGCCCGCGTACTGGTTCTTCCAGTGGCTCGTAACCTTGTAACGGCCGCCGAGCAGGCACATTGTCGTGGCGTCCGGCGTGCAGACGGTCGGCCCGCCTCCGCCACCGGTCGTCACCGCCTTCACCGCTTCGAGCGCGTTGACCTTGCCCGCGCCCCAGGTGTTGTTCGTGACGGCTCCGGTGAAGGAGTCCTTCGTCGCGGAAGCCTGCAGCGCCTGAAGAGCCGTCGTGTAAGTCAGGGTTGCGTTCGCCTGCAGCATGAGAGCGACGATCCCCGTGAGGTGCGGGGCCGACATGCTGGTCCCGCTTTCCATCAGCAACTTGCCCCCTTGCAGCCTGTCGGACGCGTCGTGGTTCGGGATCGCGTCTACCGACAGGGCCGCCGCGATGCGATGCCCCGGACCGGTGATGTCCGGTTTGGCCCGGCCGTCGCGCGTCGGGCCCCGCGAGCTGAAACAGGCGATGTCGCCGATCGTATCCGACCCGATCGTGTCACACCACGAACCGAACGTTCTCGAAGTTCCGTTGACATCCGTCCACTGTTTCTTCGTCGTATACGCACCCACGGTAATTGCCTTGAGGGCAGTTCCGGGCGTGCCGATGGTCTTCTGGTTGTCCCCCGGCACCCAGTACGTTTCGTTGCGTGTGTCGAATGTCAGGTTAATCGGCCAGGCGTCGAAGGTTCCATTGCCGAATGTATAAAGGCTGAAGTACTGAGAGGCAACGGGCTGGAATCGGATCACCACGAGATGCGCTCCATTGCCCGGGTAGGAAGTGGTCGACGCGTCGATCTGGTAGTGCGCCAGGACCGTGTCGGAAGAATCTTTCAGGTCGAGAAGGGCGGTCGACTGGCCCGGGCCCACTGCGGCGGACGCGACCGCCGTGTTGGTGGACGAGCTCGTGCGTGCCGCAACTCCGACGCTGATGGAACCCGAGTTGTACCAGAGATACACGAACCCAGTGGACTTGTCGCTCGCCGTCTTGAGGGGGGTTTCAAACGCTTCGAGATAATTGGAACCGGCCACGGCGTACGAGAGATGCTCCGCGCCGAAGTTCGCGGTCGCAGATCCGCTGTTTCCCGCGGAAACCACGATGAGCCTGCCCGCACCCGTCAGATTGCTCAAAGCCTGCTCGTAACTCGAGGTCCCGTCGAGCGGGCTGGCGAACCCGCCGATGCTCATGTTGATCACGGCGGGCTTGCCCGCCGCCGCCGCTTGCTGAAAGATATAGGTGCACGCCGCGATGACGTCGTCGTCCGCAAAGCCGCCGCTCGCGGTCGTCGAGCGGGTCGCCTTGGCGGCGATGATCTCGGCGTCCGGCGCCATCCCGACGAATCCGGCCTGCAGCCTGCCATTCCCCGCCGCGGTGGACGCGACATGCGTCCCGTGGCCGTTACGATCGCGTTCCGCGCACGAGCTGTTGTTGATCTCCGTGGGACTGCAAACGCGCGCCGCTCCGCCCGAAGCAACACCTGAGATGTCCCAGATCGAACGAATCCGGGTCGCACCGCCTGCCGTCTTGAAATCGTCGCGCGAATAGTCGATTCCGCTGTCGACGATTCCGACGATGACTCCTGCGCCGGTCCGCGCCGCCGAGAGCCCCGAGCCGCTCTGAACCAGGTCCGCCTTCGTCGCGGCCCGGCTCACGTCGAGCTGCGATTGACGCATGTGGCTCGCCTCGATCGAGAGCGTTTCAGGGAGGTCAGCGAGAGACCCGAGCGCTTCGACAGGAAGAACCGCAACCACGACATCACCAGCCTCGGCCCGGACGTAGCCACCCCATGACGTTACGGCGACCTTCGTGACTTCGTTGTTCGTGGAGCGAATCAGAACCGCGGCCCCCAGGCGCCCATCGGAAAGCGCTTCGGTTCGAATCAAGGGCTTTTCCTGCTCGGAAGGCAATGCCTGCGCGAGCGGCGAGCGGGTCGCGTTATCTCGTGCGAGACGACGCAGGAGCGGATCCAGCTTCGGGCTCGAAACGGGCTCGGCCTCGAGCGGCGTTTCCGAGACGAACGCGGTCTTCCGGCCAGAGGCCCCGTTCCGGCCCTGCTCCCCGGCGGCTGTCAGGCCAACAAGCAGGACCAGCCCTGCGACCAGCGATCTGGCAAGACAACGAGAGACATCGGGCGCCGTCGGACGTCTCAACACAAAGCCTCCTAGGGTTTCAAGAGTCTATCCCACCCAGTCTAGGCACGCGAAAAGCTCCCACCGCCTTCCTCCTCGAGCGCGGTCTCCAATTCGAGGGTCGTCCCTGTTTATACAAGCG
>JAMQPJ010000224.1 GCA_023717585.1 Thermoanaerobaculia bacterium | reverse complement strand
CCGACGGCGACGCCGGCCGCCGCGGCGAGCGCGTGCGCCCGCCTCGCGAGGCGCGTGAGAGCCCGCGGGTCGTCCCGGGCCTCCTGCGCTTCACTCGCTTCGTCCAGGAGCGCGTCGACCTCTTCCGCCGTGAGACCCTTGCCGCGGAACAGCTCCGTGGCCTCGAGGACCACGAGCCGGTTCGTCGAAAAGAGCGCGACGGTCGCCGCGTCCGCCACGGCTTCCTTCACGCCCTCGCCCGTCGCCTCGTACGTCGAGACTTCTCCTTCCTCGAAGGCCTCGCGGAACGCGGCCGTCACGCGGCGCGCGCCCTCGGCCACGATCCAGTCGTCGTCGCCGGACAGGAAGAGGACCGGGTGGAGGGGCGTCGTCCGAGCCGAGGCGAGGAGCGGGCCGAGCGGCGCGAACGGGTCGGCGCGTTTCACGCACTCGATCGTAACCGGGTTGTTCGCGGCCGAGGAGAAAGGACTACAGGAGCCCCTTGTCCTGCAGCTCCTGGCAGTCCAGGCAATGGCGCGCCCAGGGAACGGCCTCGATGCGCTTCTCCTGGACGACCTGGGAGCAGTGGATGCACGTACCGTACGAACCGGCGTCGAGCCGTCCGAGCGCCTCCTCGATGAGGAGGAGGATCTTGCGGTCGCTCTCGGAGAGCGAGTACGCGAACTCTTTCGTGTACGCGGACGTCGCGCGGTCGGCCATGTCCTGCGCCGACTCGTCGATCGTCTCCTCGGAGACCTGGCGGTTCTTCGCGAGATCCTGGATGAGCTCGTCGCGCTTGGCGAGAAGGCGTTTCCTGACCCGGTCGCCGGCTTCCTTCTTCAAGGTCTTGGCGGCCATCGCGGCGGCTTTCGGTGACATGCTGCTCGTCTCCCTCGAGGTCACTTGGAATACGCGACGCCGGAAAGCGTCGCGGTCGCCCGGTAAACCTGTTCCGTCAGGACCAACCGTGCCAGCTGATGTGGCAGGGTCATCCGGGAAAGCGGGAGGATAGCACGCGCTCGCAGGCGCAAGGCGGGGTCCAGACCGAACGCCCCGCCCACCGCGAAGACAACCGCCGAAGGCGACGAATCGAGCCAGGAGCGGAGGTCGGCCGCGAATTCCGCGCTCGTGCGCTCCTTGCCCTTCTCGTCCAGGAGCACGAGGAGATCGCGAGGGGCGAGGGCCCCGAGGAGGCGCTCCGCCTCCTTCGCGCGAATGCGGCCGGCGTCGGGCTTCGCACCCGGCCTCTCTTCCCTGACGACGGTGACGTCGCACGCGGCGAAGCGGCCGATCCGCCCGACGTATCGCTCGACGCCCCGGGCGTATTCCGCACCGTCGCTCTTGCCGACGAAGAGAAACCGGATCCTCACGAGTCCGTCCGCCTCGCGTAGAGCGTCTTGCGGGCCACGCCGAGGCGGCGCGCCGCCTCGGCCACGTTTCCTCCCGCCTCGTCCAGGATGAGGGCGATGTAGGCGTCCGCGAGCTGCCGGAGCGACCAGCGTGCGTGCGCAGCCGCGTGGAGCAGAGCTTCGGGATCGGACGGACCCGCGAGCTTCAGGTGTCCGGCGTCGATCGTGGCAGCACCTTCTGCAAGGGCTTCGCTCGCGGCCCTCCGGACGACGTTTTCGAGCTCGCGGAAGTTGCCGCGCCAGGCATGACCCAGAATCACGCGCCGGGCGGCCGCCGTGAACGCGGCCGGACCGCCACCGGCCTTCGCGAGAGCGCGCGCCGCCGGAAGCAGGTCCTCGCGGCGCTCGACGAGAGGGGGCAGGCTCACCGTGACGACCGCGAGCCGGTAGAAGAGATCCTCCCGAAACGTCCCCGCGCGCGCCCGGCGTGGCAGGTCTGGACCGGCGGAGGCCACGAGGCGCGCCTTGAGCGGCAGGAGGCGCGTGCCTCCGACGCGACGCACGAGGCGCTCCTCGACGACGCGAAGGAGCTTGCCCTGGGCACGAAGAGAGAGAGCGTCGACCCGGTCGAGGTAGAGCGTGCCGACGCCTGCGCCCTCGAGGAGACCGGGCTTTCCCGCCACGGCTCCCGTGAACGCCCCGCGCTCGTGCCCGAAAAGCTCGCTCTCGAAGAGATCGTCCGAAACGGCCGCGAGATCCACGCGCACGAAAGGCGCCGCGGCGCGCGCCGAGAGATCGTGCAGGAGGCGGGCGAGCCGGTCCTTCCCCGTGCCGGGCGCTCCGAGGAGAAGCACCGTATTGGCCGAGTCCGCGGCGCGCGCGAGCCGCCGGAGCTGCTCCCGGAGGCCGCGGTGCCGCGTCGCGAAGAGGACGGAGGACGCGGCGCGTCCCGCCACGGAGTGCCTAGCGGAACGCCGCCGTGGCGTCCGGAGCGTCTCCCCACAGCCTCTCGAGGCCGTAGAAGCGGCGTGCCTCGTCGTGGAAGACGTGGAACACCACGTCGCCGTAGTCGAGGAGGATCCACGCCGCCGAGGAATAGCCCTCGATCGAAAGCGGCCGGCGTCCCGCTTCCTTCAGGGCCGCCTCGACGGCGTCGGAAAGAGCCTGCGCCTGCCGGTTGCTTCCCGCCGTGGCGAGGACGAAGTAGTCGGATATCGTCGTCAGGCCCTGGAGGTTCAGGACGACCAGCTTTTCGGCCTTCTTGTCGAGCAGCGCGGCCACGCCCTTCTTGAGCTGTTCGGTCAGGCGTTCGTCTACGCCCGGGTCTGCGGAAGCACGGGGCTTGTCCTTCGGCTTCTCGCTCTCCTTCTCGGGCGCGTCAC
>JAMQPJ010000222.1 GCA_023717585.1 Thermoanaerobaculia bacterium | reverse complement strand
GGTCCTGGGGTCTGGCGATCGTGACGTCATAGCCGCGAGTGAGCTCGACGAGGAAGACCTGAAGCATGAGCGGGGCGAACTCGTAGCCGGCGCACTTGTGCCCCGCCGGCGGCCCGGCCCCGTTCGGGACGAACGCGTGCTCGTGCCTGAGATGCTCGGCGCGCGGCGGCGCGAACCTCGAGGGGTCGAACGCGTCGGGGTTCGCGTAGATCTCGGGCCGGAGATGGGACGACCGGTGCCCCCAGAGGACCATCCATCCCTTCGGCACGGTGAAGCCTCCGAACGTGAAGGTCTCGCGCGCCTTCCCGAAGAAGACGTGCACGACCGGGCTCAGGCGGCGGATCTCCATCGAGATCATCTGGAGCTCGTGCATCCGGCCGAGCGTCTCGAGGGTCAGCGCGCCCTCCGGGGCCTGTGCCCGGATCTCGCCGAGAAGCCGCCCGCTGGGGCCGGCGTTTTCCGACAGCTCCTTCACCGCCGTCACGAACCAGGCCCAGACGATGAGGCCCGCGACCACGACGTGGTGGAGCTCGCGCTTGAGGTTCTCGAGGTCGATGGCGCGGCCGTCCCCGGTCCTCGCCGCGAGGATGCGCGAGAGGCCGTCGTCCTTCGGGGCGGCCTGGTGCTCCCGCACCAGCGTCTCGAACACGGCGAGAATCCGCCCGAGCGCCTGCCGTGCCCCCGTGTACGCCGTCCCCGGGAGCGGGATCGGGAGGCTCGCGAATCCGGGGAGAACGCGGGCGTAGTCGGCGAGGACCGCGTCGAGCGCCGGCCCTCGCGAGAGACCGAGCACGGTCAGGCAGATCGTCTCGATCGCGAGCCGCTTGAACCCGTCGACGAGGCGCGCTTCGGGCTTCGCCGCCCAGTCGGCAAGGGCCTCGCGCGCGAGCCGCTGCATCGTCGGAAGGTACGAGGCGAGGGCGTCCTCGGTGAAGCCAGCCATCACGAATCGCTTCCTCTCGCGGTGCGTGTCCCCGTCGAGGAGCGGCAGGCTCCGGCCCGCGAACAGAGTCTCGATGTGCGCGGGCATCGAGTCCGCGCGCTGCACGCGCCCCCCGTCGATGAACAGGCCGCTCGCCTCCGGCCCGGTAATGACCGCCGTGGGCCGCCCGAAGAGCGAGGTCCGGAAAACGGGCCCGTGCCTTCGCGTGCCCGCCTCGACGAACGCGAAGCCGTCCTTCAGGAACGTGAGCGTGTCTCCAAGAAGGGGGAGACCCGGGGCGCCGGGGGGAAGCGGAGCGTCGGCCATGAGCCCTCCTTCTTTCGCGACGAGAGACGAGAGAGACGGATTCTGCTTCCTCGAGGACGCGTCCTCAACGTTACGCGGCCGGGAGCCGATAGGATCACGCAGGTGGCGATCTCCGTTCTTCTCTATGCGGCCCTCGCGCTCCTGGCGCTCGGGAGCGTCTCGCTCGTCCGGCCGATGAGCTTCCTCGGGATCGCGACCCGCCTCCAGGCACTCGCCGTCTTCGGAACCGGGCTCGCGGCGGCGGCTGTCGCGCTGTTCCTGCCGCCGTCGCCCGCGCGGGTAAGCACGCGGGCGCGGGCCCGCATCGACGAGCTCCTCCCCGAGTTCCAGTTCGAGGAGTTTCACGAGCGGCTCGTCCGCGCGACACCCGAGGGGGTCTTTCGGGCGATCCACGACGTCCCGGCTGGAGACATCCGGCTCTTCCGGCTCCTCACGTGGATTCGCAGCCCCCGCCTGCCGTGGAGGACGATGCCGGAGAGCATTCTCAATCCGCCGGCAAACGAGCCGATTCTCGCCACGGCTCTCCGTTCGGGATTCGTTCTCCTGGCCGAGGAGAGGGACCGCGAGATCGTCCTGGGGACACTCGTGGTGCGGCCCCACGGCACACGGGTCGCCGTTCCGAACGACCCTGACGACCCCGCCCGGCGCTTCGCGGCCCTCGACGCTCCCGGCTACGCGAAGGCCGCGATGAGCTTCCGCATCGAGCCGTCCGGCGGCGGGTGTCGCCTGACGACCGAGACGCGCATCTTCGCGACGGATCCGAAGACCGCGCGGGCATTCGCCGTCTACTGGCGCTTCGTTTACCCGGGCAGCGCCCTGCTCCGCGTCACGTGGCTGAGGGCGATCGCGGAGCGCGCGGAAACCGAAAGTTGAATCGGCGTCCTGCTTCGACGACATGACGAAGCAGTTGCCCACCCCCTCGACGCCTCACACCAGAGGGTTGAGGTGCCGAACGCCCGGGAACCGGCCGAAATCGTGGTCGGTCGAACAGATCTCGGCGCCGTTCTCCAAGGAAAGCGCCGCCAGGTGGGCATCCGAGGTGAGGTTGCCTGCGGCGCCGGTCGTGGCAAGCAACGTGCGCAGGAGAGGCCAGTGCTTTTCGCCGGGCCCCACCGATTCGACGAACGGCTGCCCCAGCCACTCGTCGACATACCCGAGGGCGCGCTCGACGGCGAGCGGCCGGCGCATGACAGAGGGATGCGTCGTGAGGCGAAGGAAGGCGAGCAGGACCACCCAGGCCAGCCCGACCCGCGTCGTTCCGGAGAGCGTCTCTTCGAGCCAGGGCCGAGCCTTCGCATGGTGGGGAGAATCGGCGTCGACGGCGTAGATCAGGAGGTTGGCGTCGATGAGGATCACTTGCGCAACGCGAACTTCTCGGCTATCGCGCGCTCTTCCAACGCGTCGGCCAGACGCAGGGCATGGTCGAGATCGAGTCCTTGAAAGACGCCGCCGAGGGAAGCCGGCTCGAGACGGTATCGCCGCGGGCGCGGCTGCCCACCCCGTTTCGTCAAGCCGGCGCGGAGGGTCTCGTTAACGACGGCCGTGAAGGACTGACCGCCGCGACGCGCGGCCTTTTTCAAGACGAACGCCAGGTCCTCGTCGAGGTTCAGAGTCGTACGCATCACAGTCATCATATCAGATGATGCCAAGACATCAACCGGCGCGCCCCGACTCAGAACGCGAGAGCGACGTAGAACACCGGTCCGCTGTAGTGGTAGCGAACCTGCGTCAGCGTGTCGGAATCGCGCGTGTAGTCGATGCGCGTGTAGTTGTAGCCGCCGCCGATGCCGATCCCCGATGTGATGAAGAGATCCAGCGTGCCCGTCGCCTGGAGCATGCTGCCGGACGACCCGCTGATCGTCGCCTTGAGGCCGCGCGCCCGGGCGTTCAGGAAAAGCTGCGGCATCAGCGTGAACGTGAAGTAGCCCTCGAGGGCCGGAATCGGTGCGATGAAGTCCTTCCTCTCGCTGACGGCGGTGCCCGCGGTCCCGCCCGGCCCGGAGACCGTCCCGAATGCGTCGAGGGAGGCCCGGTTGAAGAAGACGCTCGCGCCGAGGCCGAGGCCGATCTCGAGATCGCCGTTGTTCACGAACGAGTATCCATAGTAGAGCTCGGCGACGTTCACGTTCAGCGTCGAGTCGACTTCGCCTCCCACGGAATAGGTCGCCCCGTTGAACTGGATCTGCCGCGAGAGGATCTTCGTGGCCGAGCGGTTCCACTGCTGGTACGCGAAGTCGAGCCGCGCGTGGCGTCCGAGACGAAGGTAACCGTCGACCTGGAGAGCGAACTTCTTCTCCGCGAGCCCGAGGTCGCCTTCGAGCGCGATCTCGGTTCCGGGCACCGTGACGGTTCCGTATTGAACCGTCGTGTCGAAGGTCGGATACAGCCCGCCGAGGTTCAGGCGGAACGTCTCGTCCATGCCGCGCTGGTGCCTGTAGACGGAGCTGGATCCGCTCTGCGCCGTGGCGCCGCCGGCGACGGCGAGGAGGGCGGTGGCGACGACGAGCCGTGCGAAAAGCCGGGCGGCGGACCGTGCGGTCATGTGCGCTCCTTGGTTCCCCCGGGGAGGGCCGGGGAAACTCCCGCGCCGAGTGTAAGGCCGCCGCGTTTCGCCGCCCGCTCCGGGACGGGTCCCGGCTCAGTCGACCCGGGCGTTCTTCTTCTCCGCGAGCGCGCGGACGGTCGCGCCCGGAAGGGTCCCGCCGATCGAGACCGTGTCCTTGTCGCGTGAGACCGTGAACTTGCGGAGCACGGAAACCGTTTCGGGCGATTTCTCCTGCGCGGCGAGGCGCCAGGCCGCGAGGACACCGCGGAGCGCGTCCTCCATGAGACCGG
>JAMQPJ010000212.1 GCA_023717585.1 Thermoanaerobaculia bacterium | reverse complement strand
GACCCGGTCGAAGCCCATCGCGTAGAAGAAATTCCACTCGTCCACCGCGCCCGCGAGCATCGCCTTCGCGCGCCCCGAAGAGAGCGCCAGGGCGGAGTAGAGCAGCGCGTTCAGGGCCGAGGGGTCCTTCTGCGTGATCGTCACGTTGGGACCTTTGAGTCCCACCTCGATCGCGGCCTGCGAGGCGGGCGCGTTCGCGACCGTGTTCGGAAAGAGGAACGGCGATGCGGCGTCGGGCGACTCGACGGCCATCTGGCGCTCGAACTCGGTCAGCGGGCCGACGCCCGCCGAGCCGGTGCCGAGCAGGATTCCGGTTCGCTCCTCGCGTCCGGCGAGCGCATAGCCCGCGTCGGTGAGGACCTGCCTGACGGCGACGACGGCATATTGGCTGCCGCGGTCCAGCCGCCGGGCCTTGCCCTTCGCGAGCTCAGGCTCGGTCGTGAAGGGGCCTATGCGCGCGGCTTCCGACCTGTCTCCGGGCTTCGGCGCGCCGTCCTCCTCGACGGGTCCGATGGCCGAACGCCCGGCGGCGAGCGCCGCGCGCGTCTCCTCGAGTGTGCGGCCGAGCGCGGTGACCGCGGACTCTCCGGTGATGACGGGCGCCTTCACGCGGCCCCGAACGCCACGACCGTCGAGTTTCCACCGAACGCGAACGAGCTCGAGAGGGCGGTCTTCACGCGGGCCTCGCGGGCCACGTTCGGCACGCAGTCGAGATCGCATTCGGGATCGGGCTCCTCGAGGCGGATCGTCGGGGGGACGAGCCCGGTCTCGATCGTGCGCACGGTCGCGACGGCCTCGATGGCGCCCGCCGCGCACAGGCAGTGGCCGAGCATCGACTTGATGGAGGAAAGCGGGATCTCCCACGCGCGATTGCCGAGAGCCCGCTTGATCGAGGCGGTCTCCGCCGAGTCGTTCTGCGGCGTCGCGGTGCCGTGCGCGTTCACGTAGTCGACGTCCTCCGGGTTGAGGCCTGAGGCCCGAAGACAGGCCGCGATCGTACGGGCCCCGGCCTCGCCGGTGGGTTCGGGCTGCGTCATGTGGTGGGCGTCCGACGTCACGCCGTAGCCCAGAAAGCGGCCGCGAAGGCGCGCCCCCCGGCGGCGCGCATGCGTTTCGTCCTCGAAGACGAGGAGGCCGGCCGCCTCGCCGATCGTGAGCCCCTTGCGGCGCCGGTCGAACGGGCGGCAGGGCTCGGGATCGACGGAGCGCAACGCGTTGAAGCCTCCGTGCGTGAGGCGCGCGAACGTGTCGGCGCCGCCCGTCACGACGACGTCGCAGAAGCCGTGGCGGACGAGGTCCGCGGCGTAACCGAGAGCCGTGGCCGATGACGAGCATGCCGTCGTGATCGTCGAGCGCGGCCCGAGGAACCCCCAGCGCTCGGCGATGCGGTCGGTCGTCTGGTCCGGCGGATGGTTGAGCACTTTCGTGGGACGCGCGCGATGCGCCCCCTTCGCGAGAAGGTCGCGGAAATAATTCTCGCTGTCGAGCAGGCCCGAAACGCCCGCGCCAAGGACGACGCCGATGCGCGACGGATCCTCACGGTCGAGGTCGAGCCCCGCGTCGGCGAGGGCTTCCGCCGCCGCCGTCAGTCCGATGACGTCCGTGCGCGAGAGCCGGCGCCGGAGGCGCGGCTCGAAGCCGGTCGGAAGCACCTTGACCTCCGCGGCGAGCTGCGTCCGGAACGCGGACGCGTCGAAGAGCGTGATGGGCCCGATGCCGCTGCGGCCCGCGACGAGGCCTTCCCACGTGGACGCGAGGTCGTTCCCGAGGGAGGTCACGGCTCCCAGTCCCGTCACGACGACGCGGCGTCCGTCCATCCGCCGGATCTTACTGACTCGGGCGGGACTTTGGATTCCTCGAAACTGTCTTCGCTGAAAGGGCCGCGTCGCAACGGGCGCCGCCGTCCACGGCCTCCTTGAGGACGGCGGCGAAGCTCGCGGGAAGACGGCCCGCGGCCTTCAGGCGTTCGTACTCGGTGACGGCGCGATCGAACGCCTGACGCGCTTCGCGAAAATTCCCGCGAGCCGCGTGGGCTTGTCCGAAGAACAGCGCGAGCGTGGCGTGTGCGCCGGCGAGCGTTGCGTCAGACGGGTCCTTCGCGACGAGGTCGTCGAACATCGGCTGGGCCCTGCGGAGGGAAGCGATGGCCTCGCGGGGATTCCCCGAGGCCGTGAGGTTCTCTCCGAGGTTCATGTGCGCCCGGGCCAGCGCCTGCCGGATGCCCGTGTTCTTCGGGTCGGCCGCAACCAGCTCCGTGCGGAGCGCGATCGCCTTGCCGTACGCGGCCGCGCCCTCTGCGGGTCTCCCGAGACGGAACAACGCCTCGCCACACCCGCCGAAGCTGTGCGAGAGATCCCGCTTGAAGAGGGCGTTCGTGGGGTCCTCGGCGAGGAGAGCCTGTTCGGTGGCGAGCGACTGCTCGTATCCGGCGAGAGCCGCCGCCGGGTCGAAC
>JAMQPJ010000209.1 GCA_023717585.1 Thermoanaerobaculia bacterium | reverse complement strand
CGCGCCGGGTCAGCCGGCGCCGGGCGACGGCGCGCGCGCGGGCCGGAGGCGACGGCGCGGGCGCGGTGGCGCCTCGGGCAAAGCGGCAAGCGAGCCGGGAGGAAACGAGGGCGGGGGCCGGACGCGACCGCCCCATGCGGCGAGTGCGGGTTCGCAGTCGGGGCCTCGCCCCCAGAATCCGCCGCGGCCTGCGCAGCCCGCCGCCGGTCCCGCCTTCGAGGGCGCGCGCGCCGAGGGCGGGGGCGGGCGGCGGAGGAGGCGCAGGGGCCGCGGCCGCGGCGGTTCCGGCGGACCGGGCGGGCCGAGTGGAGCCAAGCCCGGCGGGCCGGCGCCATCAGCCCCGTAGGGCAATTCGAGCTGTGGGCTAGCCGCGCATCAGAGGACGTCGCCGCAGTGCGGGCAGAACACGAACCCTTCGGTGTTCTCGTGCCGGCATGAGACGTCGACCGCCTTTGGCAGGCCCGCGTTCGCGGTCTCTTCGAAGGGGTGCAGCCGGACGCGCACGCCGTGCGTGTCCGCGGCCAGGAGCTCGAGGCGGCGCCACACCGGGCCTTCCGGTCCGTTCGCTTCGATGACGAAGCCTCCGGCGCGGCGGCAGCATTCCTGGAACCAGGCGGCGAGCGGACCGAGAAATGCGGCCGAGAGCCGGCGCGTGATCGCCGGGTGATCGGCGTCGAACGTGCGGAGGAACGCGCCGTGCGTGTTCATCCCGAGCTCGAATTCCGTCGCGCCGAAGCGCAGCGCCTCGGCGAGGAGCGCGCGGCCGAGGCGGTCGATGGAATCGTCGGGAACCGCCGTGGGCATCGCAGGGCCGCTCGCCGAAGCGCCCGGCACGGGCGAGGTGGAATCGACGTCAGGAGAAGAAGCCGCCGCCGGGAGGATCGACGCGGTTCCCGCCGCCTGGCCCTCGAAGCTTTCGATCAGGTCTTCGAGAACCGGGTCCGGTGTCACGTGGAGGTCCACGTCGAAGCCCGTGGCGGCCGCGAGGTTCCGGAGGAGCACGAGATTGCGGGGATCGCACGTGGCAACCAGGAGGCGCTTGCCCGAGAGCGCGAACGGGAACGCCCGAAAGCGCCTCCTCTCCTTCGCGGGAAGGCAGTCGACGATGTCGGGGTCCGCGCCCGCGAGCGTCGCGCGCGAAACCCCGGGGAGCCCGTAGGCCTGCGAGAGCGCGGCCGTGAGGACTTCCTCGGTCACGGCGCCCGTCGAGAGGAGGGCCCTCTCGATCGTGCCGCCGTAAGTCTTCTGCCAGGTCGACGCGCGGCTCAGCCGGCGGACCGTGAGGTCGCCGGCTTCCGCCAGGACGTCTCCGACTCCGAGAGGTACACCCATCGTGAACGGGGAGAATGCTTGCATGAACCGGGCCGGGGTGCCGGGCCGGCTGGCGGGCCGGCAAGCGCCTTCCGACGGCGGTTCCGGGTATCGGAGGGTGACGAAAACTGTCGGTCAGCGTCGCGGGAAGTAGTCGCGCCACCGCCGATCGACGAGTGAGACGGTTGAAGGATCCGCCTCCACGAGCCTCGGCATCCACGGCTTGGTCCGGGCGTCGATCACGACGGGGGACGTGAAAGCGACGTGATTTCGAACCACGTCCCGACGGCCGTGCACGTCCGCCGCGGGCTCGAACCGCGTGAAGACGTGCCACAGGAACGAGCGGTCGTCCTTCGCGGCCGCAGCCGCATCGTCCGCGAGGACGACGAGGGGCCATTCCCCGACCGAAGGGTCGGTGGCGAGGCGCCCGCCGAAAGTGGGGTCGTCGGCGAACGTCGGTCCGTCGACGACGAGGGCACCGCCGCAATAGACGACCGCCGCGCGCGCACCCGAGGGCAGCGCACCGCGGAATTCCCTCGGCAGATCGCGGATCGCGTCCCCGAGGCCCAGGAGAACGCCCTTGCTGCCCTCGTTCACCTTCGGTCCCGTGTAGTCCAGCGTGTCCATCGCCAGGTTGCCGAAGAGAAAGAGGTCCGACTCGAAACGGCAGCGCGCCAGCACGTGCTCGAGGAGGCCGCGGAAGTCCCTGAGGTCGCGCGGGGTGTCGGTCACGAGGAGGAACTTCGTCAGCGCGAGCTGGCCTTCGCCGAGGATCCGGAAGGCCGAGCTCATCGCCTCGCGGCGATAGCGGTCCTTCACGACGGCGGCCGCGAGCGAGTGGAATCCCGTGTCCCCGTAGCTCAGGAGATCGACGACCGACGGCATCACGACGGGAAACAGCGGCGAGAGCAGGTCCTGGAGAAAGTCGCCGATGTAAAAGTCCTCCTGCCGGGGCTTGCCGACGACCGTGGCGGGGAAGATCGCGTCGCGCCGCCGGTAGACGCGGGCCACGTCGAAGACCGGATAGTCGTGCTTCAGCGAGTAGTAACCGTAGTGGTCGCCGAAGGGGCCTTCGGGCATCCGCGCCCCCGGAGCCACGGATCCCGTCAGAGCGAATTCAGCGTCGGCGACGAGGCGATGCGGATGATCGGGCACGGACGTCATCGGGAGCTTCCTGCCGAGGAGGAGCGAC
>JAMQPJ010000202.1 GCA_023717585.1 Thermoanaerobaculia bacterium | reverse complement strand
CTTCGACCGCTGCGCGGCGCGCGGAGCGCGCCCTTGACACCGGACATCCGGGAAGAGATTTCATCTATCGGCGGCTGCATCAGCAGCCGCCGCATATGAGAAAAATCCGCCCTCTTCTCTCTTTATTAACCTTCTAAGAATCTCTGTCTTTTTCTTCCGATTTCACGATGTTCCACAGGGCGTCGAGCTCCGCGAGGGGAGTGGCTTTGATCTCTTTCCCGGCGGCTTTCGCCCGCCGCGCCACTTCCTCGAAGCGCCGGCGGAACTTGTCGTTCGTGGACTGGAGCGCGGCCTCGGGATTCACGCCGTGGCGGCGGGCGACGTTGACGACGGTGAACAGGAGGTCGCCGATCTCGCCGGCCACGCGCTCCTTTCGCTCGCCGCCCGGCGCCGCCAGCTCGGCCTTGAACTCGGCAACCTCCTCGTCCAGCTTGACGAGGATGTCCGCGTCGCGCTCCCAGTCGAAGCCGAGGTCCGCCGCGCGCGACGTCAGGCGCACGGCCTTGAGAAGGGCGGGGAGGGCGCGCGGGACGCCTTCGAAGGGCGAAGCGGGGCGCCCCTCCTTGTCCCGCTCCCTGCGCTTGAGCTCCTCCCATTGAACGCGAACGCCGTCGGCGTCGCGCACGGCGGCGTCGCCGAAGACGTGAGGGTGGCGGGCCACCATCTTGTCGTGAATGCGCCGCGCGAGGCTCTCGAAGTCGAAGGCGCCGCGCTCTTCTCCGAGCCGCGCGAGGAAGACGATCTGGAAGAGGAGGTCTCCCAGCTCGCCCTCGAGCTCCTTCCAGTCCTCGCGGGAAAGGGCGTCGAGGACCTCGTAGCACTCCTCGAGAAGGTACCCGGAGAGGTCGCGGGCCGTCTGCTTGCGGTCCCAGGGGCATTCCTTCCGGAGCCTGTCCATGAGCGCGACGAGGCTCCCCGCGGCGTCCGAAACTTCCATGCGAGCAACCTCCCGGCGTTTACGTAAAATACGCTGACCCGAGGGGATTTATGTCCGAAAGTGATAAGCCGATCAAGGTCGTGGATCGCCGCCTCTTCACGGCCGAGGGCGAGGTGCGCGCGGAGTCGCAGGCCGAACTCGCCGCCTCCGATCCCGCACCGGAGCCTGCCGCCGCCGCGCCGGGGGCTGCCCCGGCCGAGCCGCCGCCGGCCACGAGCCCGGCGTTCCTGCGTCTTCTCGACATGCTCGCTCAGACGGCGGGCCTCTACATGGAGGGATTCCCGGACCCCGCGACCGGCCGCCGCCAGGTGGATCTCGCGGGCGCCCGGCAGATCGTCGATTCTCTCCTCTCGCTTCGCGAAAAGACGCGCGGGCGACTTTCGTTCGAGGAAACCGACGCGATCGAAGGGCTCCTCGGAGAGCTTCAGCTCGCGTTCACCAGGCTCGCGGGCGCCGCAAAACCGAAACCTCCGATACCGCCTCCCGCGGCGAGGCGCGGCTGAGGATCTCACGCACGTCTCCGCCGGCCGGGCGCCGTGCGGACGGGCGCCGCTGCGCCCCCGCGCCGCTCCTCGTACTTCTCGCTCTTCTCCCGGCGGTTCCGGCGCCCGCTCAGGTGCTCGTCGCGCCCGGCGAATCCAGCGAGACGGCCTTTCGAAAGCTCGTGCGCGGCCATTGGTTCGGCTGGCTCGGCGCGCTGGAAGAAGGAGATGCCCCTCTGGCGCGCGCCAAGATCGACGAGATCCTCAAGCACGCCCAGAAAATCGAGATCCGGCGGATGACGGATCTCTCGCTTTCGGCAACGCTTCTCGGGCGCCGCCAGCTCGCCGCCGGGAAGAGCGAGATCGCGGGCGAAGCGTTCACGGCAGCGATGCGCCTCGATCCCGATCTCCCCGATCCGCGCTGGGCGCGCGTGTCGCTCGCGGCGTCGTCGCGGGCGTGGGGGGAGCTCGTCCCGAACCTCCTCGGCGCGCTCCGCGCAACCTTCGCCGACAGCGAGTCGCGCCGCGTCGTGCTCGTGCGGCTCGTGCTGATCTTCCTTCTCACGGCCTGCGCCGCCGCTCTCGCCTCCATACTCGTGCTTCTGGTGCGGCACGGTCCCCGCCTCGTTCACGACCTGAAGGAGTCGGCCCATTCTCTCCTCCACGGGACCGTACCCTCTCTCGCGGTCGCCGCATTCCTCGTCCTCCCGCTTCTCCTTTCTCTCGACGTGCTCTGGCTCGCCCTGTTCCTGTTCGTACTTCTCTTCGGCTACGCGAGCCTGGAGCAGAAACTCGCCTCGAGTCTCGCGCTCGCGCTCGCGATCCTGCTTCTGCCGGCGCTGGACCGGATTGCCTACGACCTCTCCATCACGTCATCGCCGATTCTCCGCGCGGCCGAGGCGCTCGAGGAGTCCCGCTACGACCAGCGCGTCCTCGACAATCTGGAGGCGGCCAAGAACATCCTGCCCGACGACGCGGACATCCGGTTCCTGCTCGGACGGCTTTACCAGTCGCTGGGCCAGAACGACCGCGCGATCGCCGAGTACACGGTGGGCTCGCACGTCGCTCCGCACGACATCCGGTGCCTCGTCAACCGCGGGAACATCAGGTTCGTGGACGGCGACCTGGGCTCCGCGCAGGAGGACTACCAGGAAGCCCTGAAGCGCGACGGACGGAGCATCGCGGCCCGTTACAACCTCGCCCTTCTGTACGCCGAGACGTTTCGGACGGTCGAAGCCGCGCAGACCCTTCAAGAGGCGCGGGCCCTCGACGCGCGTGCTGTCCAGAGCTTTCAGGAGACCCCGACGCTCGTGAAGGTGGTGTCGCTCGGCTACACGCCGGAAGAGGCGCGCGCGAAGATCGAGCGCATGGGGCGGGACAGCCGGACGCGGCGCCTCCTGGGCCACTACCGGGGTTTCCGGCTCGGCGACGGACTCGGCCTCCCGCGCCTGCCGAAAGGCTCGGTGCCGGGTGCTTTCGGCATTCCCCTCTTCTGGGCCGTCTTCGGCGCGATCGGCGCCGCCTTCATTCTCGACCGGACGCGCCGTCAGGGACGCGGCTACGCGTCCGAATGCCAGAAGTGCGGCCGGGCCTTCTGCCGGCTCTGCAAACCGCCGGGGGAGAGCGCCCTCCTGTGCTCGCAGTGCGTCCACGTATACCTCAAGAAGGACGGCGTCGCGATCGAGACGAAGCTCCACAAGCTCGAAGACGTGAGGCGGCGCCGTACGTTCGAGGGGCGCATGCGGCTCGTCCTGAACAGCCTGCTCCCGGGCTCGGCCGCGTTCCTCGACTCGCGCCTCCTGCCGGCCGTGGTCGCCTTCGGTCTCTTCGCGTTCGGGCTGCTCTCGGTCCTCCTCCGGGACGCGCTCGCGACACTCCCGCGCCCGACGCTCACCGCCGGGACGCCGGGAGTCTTCTTCTGGCTGCTCGTCGCGATCGCCGGCTGGATCGCCGGGTTCGTCACGTCGACGCGAAAGGCGTGACGCATGGCACTCGAAGGCACTCTCCGGGATTTCTCTCTGGCGGACATCCTCCAGCTCATCTCGCTCCAGCACAAGACCGGCCTCCTGACGGTTCGCGGCCCCGCCGACACCGTGACGCTCGGGTTTCTCGACGGGATGATGGTGTCGGCCGAATCCTCCGCCCAGCGGCTCGACACGCGGCTGGGCACCGTTCTGGTGAAGACCCGGCGGCTGACGGCGGAAGCCCTCGCGCGCGCGCTCGAGATGCAGGCGCAGACGCTGCAGCGGCTGGGCTTCATTTTGCTCAAGAACGGGTTCTGCTCGGCCCAGGATCTGCGCGACGGCCTCGACATTCAGATCAAGCGCATCGCGTACGGCCTGTTCCGCTGGACCGACGGCGACTACGTCTTCGAGCAGACCGAACACGTCGACTACGACGCGGAGTCGACCACGCCGATCGCGGTCGAGCGCCTCCTGATGGAAGGCGCCCGGATGATCGACGAGTGGCCGATCGTCGAGAAGGTGGTCTGGTCTCTCGACATCGTCTATCAGAAGGTCCCGGTCGCGCAGCCGGTCATCCCGGCCGAGGACGAAGAGGAGGTCGAGGACGTCGAGGATTCGACCGTCGCCAAGCGCGCCCGCGAGAAGCGTCTCGACCCGATCCGCGTTTCGCGCGCCGAATGGTCCGTCTACGAGCTCGTCGATGGCCGGCGAACCGTCGCCGAGATCAACGAGCTGGCCTTTCTTTCGGAGTTCGACGGCTGCAAGGCGTGCTTCGACCTCGTGAGCCGCGGGCTCATCGAGGAGAGCATGCCGCGGGCCGAGGAGCTCCCGGCGGAAGCGCTCGTCGACGCCCCGGCCCAGGTGCGTCCCGCGCGGAGGCCGATCGACGTCGCCCTTCTCGCCGGCCTCGGCCTCGCGGTCGTGGCCCTCCTCGCGCTCCGGTTCCAGGCCAGGAATCCTCTCAACTTCCTGACGCTGCCGCCGCGGCGCGTCCAGCTCGTGGACGGGTTCAAAAAGTCGCTGTCGCTCCTTCGGCTCCGGCGCGTCGCGGAAGGCGTCGATGCGTACACCCTCCTCTCCGGCCACCTTCCCGAGACGGTAGAGGCGCTCGTCTCGACCCACATCCTGGCGCCGGCCGACCTCAAGGACCCCTGGGGCGCCACGTATCGGTACATCGTCCAGGACAAGAAGTTCTACCTTGTGGGGTTCGATCAGCTCGGTCAGACCGACCCGGACCTCCTGTTTTCACGAACGCTTGTGCTTCGTGACAGCCGGCGTGACGTGGACCTTCAGCACCGTCCGTCGAAGGAAATTACTATAGTCGAATAGTTTACGGGTATCTTAAGTAACGCTGTAGGTGTGCCTCATCAAGGACTTGACAATGACGCGCTAAGATCCTAGATTCCTGTCGGGTCCAGTCGTTGGGTCCGGAAGGAAAACCTGAAATGAGCAAGATCATCGGTATCGACCTCGGCACCACGAACAGCGTGGTTGCCGTCCTCGAAGGCAGCACGGTCGAGGTCATCGCGAACTCCGAAGGCGGCCGCACGACGCCTTCCGTCGTCGCGTACGGAAAAGGCGGCGAGCGCCTCGTCGGACAGGTCGCCAAGCGCCAGGCCGTGACGAACTCCGAGAACACGGTGTACTCGATCAAGCGGTTCATGGGCCGTCGCGTCGACGAGGTCAGCGACGAGATGAAGATGGTGCCCTACAAAGTCGTCCGCACGGCGAACGGCGACGCGCGCGTCGCAATCGGCGGCAAAGAGCTCTCGCCGCCGGAGATCTCCGCGATGATTCTCACGAAGCTGAAGGAGGCCGCGGAGGCCTACCTCGGCGAGAAGGTGGAACGCGCCGTCATCACGGTGCCGGCCTATTTCAACGACGCACAGCGCCAGGCCACGAAGGACGCGGGCCAGATCGCGGGGCTCAAGGTCGAGCGGCTCGTCAACGAACCGACGGCAGCGGCGCTCGCCTACGGACTCGACAAGAAGAAGAACGAGACGATCGCGGTGTACGACTTCGGAGGCGGCACGTTCGACATCTCGATCCTCGAAGTGGGCGAAGGCGTCGTGGAGGTCAAGTCGACGAACGGCGACACGCACCTGGGCGGCGACAACATCGACCAGAAGATCGTCGAATGGCTCCAGGCGGAGTTCCGGAAGGACCAGGGAATCGACCTTTCGAAGGATCCGATGGCGACGCAGCGCCTCAAGGAAGCCGCCGAGAAGGCGAAGATCGAGCTCTCGACGACCGTCGAGACCGACGTGAACCTGCCGTTCATCACGGCCGACGCCTCGGGCCCGAAACACCTCAACATCAAGCTCACGCGCGCGAAGCTCGAGTCGCTGGTGGACGACATCCTCCAGCGCTCGGTCGGGCCGTGCCGGCAGGCGCTCAAGGATGCCGGGCTCGACGCCTCGAAGATCGACGAAGTGGTCCTCGTGGGCGGCCAGACGCGCATGCCGAAGATCCAGCAGATCGTGAAGGACTTCTTCGGCAAGGAGCCGAACAAGTCCGTCAACCCCGACGAGGTCGTCGCCATCGGCGCGGCCCTGCAGGGAGGCGTGCTCGCGGGGGACGTGAAGGACCTCCTCCTCCTCGACGTCACCCCGCTCTCGCTCGGCGTCGAGACGCTCGGCGGCGTGATGACGAAGCTCATCGAAAGGAACACCACCATTCCCACGAAGAAGGCCGAGACGTTCTCGACGGCTTCCGACGGGCAGACCTCCGTGGAAATCAAGGTGCTCCAGGGCGAGCGTGAGATGGCCGGCGACAACAAGCTCCTCGGCGTCTTCTCCCTCGTGGGAATCCCGCCGGCGCCGCGCGGCATGCCGCAGGTCGAGGTCACGTTCGACATCGACGCGAACGGCATCCTGAACGTGTCGGCGAAGGACCGGGGCACGGGCAAGGAGCAGAAGATCACGATCACGTCCTCCTCGGGCCTCGACAAGAAGGAGGTCGAGAAGTTCGTGAAGGACGCCGAGTCGCACAGCGCCGAAGACAAGAAGCGGCGCGAGGCGATCGAGGCGAAGAACGCGCTCGATGCGCTCGTCTACTCGACCGAGAAGCTCGTGGAGGAGAGCGGCGACAAGGTGCCGGAGTCCGAGAAAGAGGCCGTCCTCGCGGCGGTCGCCGAGGCGAAGAAGGTGCTCGAAGCGAGCGCCGGAAACGCCGAGGCCCTGAAGAAGG
Source organism: Thermoanaerobaculia bacterium (assembly GCA_023717585.1). Classification (GTDB taxonomy): domain Bacteria; phylum Acidobacteriota; class Thermoanaerobaculia; order UBA5066; family UBA5066; genus Fen-183. Next base: position 3,508 of record JAMQPJ010000202.1, on the reverse strand, counting down.
CCGCGCAGAACCTCCAGAAAGCCAGCTACAAGATTGCCGAGGCGCTCTACAAGGCCGCCCCGGCCGGTGCGCCGGGAGGAGGCGGAAGCGACGACGGCCCCGCACCGGGCGGTCCGGAGGCGTCCAAGCCGGCCGACGACGTCATCGACGCCGAGGTCGTGGACCAGAAGAAGTAATGAGCATGGATCCACCGGCTCCGGTCGCGCGGGATGGCTACGTCTTCATCGGCGTGGTCGCGCAGCGGTTCGGCGTGCATCCCCAGACTCTCCGCCTCTACGAGCGCGAGGGGCTGATCAGGCCCGCCCGCTCGTCCGGAAACACGCGCCTTTACGATCTCGAGACGGTCGAACGGCTCGAGATCATCCTCACGCTGACGCGCGAGCTGGGCGTGAACCTGGCGGGCGTGGAGGTGATTCTCGACCTCAAGTCGCGGCTCGCGCGCGTGGAGGGCGAGGTGGGACGTCTCATGGAGTCCATCCGGGCGGTCGCGGCCGAGCACGCGTCCCGCGGGGGGGAGTCTTCCCGGGCGCTCGCGCTCCGGCCCCGCGGCGCGATTGTGCTCCGGGTGCGTTGACGTATTCCGAGGGGCGGTGCAAGGGCGAATGATCGCCGTGCTCCGGGTGCGGTGACGTCCGCAGGCCGCGGCGCCAAGGGGACAGGATCGCCGTTTTTCTCGCGCGCTGACGAAATCCCCCGCTCGCCGGGCGAGGGGACATAATCGCGTTTGGTGAGCCAGCGCTTGCGTCCCGAAGACGACTCGAAGGTGCTGAGAAAGTATCTCGACGACATTTCGCGGTACGCGATCCTGACACCCGAGCGGGAGCGGGAGCTCGGACGGATCATCCAGAATCCGGAGACGACGGAAGACGCGCGGCGCGAGGCCGTCGACGAGCTCGTGCGCGGCAACCTGAGATTCGTCGTCTCCTACGCGAAGCGGTTCCATTCTCCGGGCGTCTCGTTCCTCGACCTCATCAACGAGGGGAACATCGGGCTCATCCAGGCCGCTCGACGATTCGATGCCGATCGGGGCGTCAAGTTCATCACGTACGCGGTGTGGTGGGTGCGGCAGGCGATTTCGAACGCCCTGTCCGAGCAGTGGGGGGCCATCCGACTCCCGCACAAGCAAGCGACTCTCCACTCCCGCCTCGGGCGCGTGAAAGAGGCGCTCTCGCGGTCGCTCGGCCGCGAGGCCACGATGGCGGAGATCGCGACGGAGGCCGGACTCCGGCCGGACGAAGCCGAGAATCTCATGGCGATGTCCCGCAGCTCGGAGTCGCTGTCCGACGTCTTCGGAGCCGAGGAGGACCGCACGCTCGGCGACACGCTCGAGCAGACGTCCGTCGCGGCGGCCGACGACCAGATGCTGCAGCGCTCGAGTGTGGAGCAGACGCGGAGCCTGCTCGAGTCGCTTCCGAAAAAGGAGCGCGCCATCCTCTGCCGGCGTTTCGGCATTCCCGAGGACGGCTCCGACGGCGAGCGGGAGCCGATGACGCTGCAGGAGATCGGCGAGGAGCTGCGCCTCTCGCGCGAGCGCGTCCGGCAGATCGAGGCGCAGGCCATCGCGCGTATCAAGCGCACGATGAAGAGCCGGGCCCTGAAAGCGTTCCTCAATTAGGCCCTAGAATCAGGCCGTGGCCTCCAACGCTCCCGACCGCGAAGTCTGCGCCCTGTGCATGGGGTTCGGCGTTCTCGAGACGGCTCAGGGCCGGATCGTGGCCTGCCGCTGCCAGGCGGCGAAGCGCGCGGAAGACCGGCTCCGCGCTGCGCAGATTCCGGAGCGTTACCGCAATTGCCGCCTCGAGAACTACAAACCGCTGCCCGGTGCGCCGCAGAGCCAGACCGTCGCGCGCCTCCGGGCGTTGAAGTTCGTGGAGGAATGGCCGGGATCCTCGCGGGGGCTGCTCTTCGTCGGACCCGTTGGCGTCGGCAAGACGCATCTCGCGACGGCGATTCTGCGAAGCCTGATCGAGGATTGCGGCGTGCGCGGGATGTTCTGCGATTTCTCGGATCTCCTGGAGAGAATACAGGCGACGTTCTCGCGCACGAATCCGGACAATGCCGACGATGTCCTGGCGCCCTATCGCGACGCCGAGCTTCTGGTCCTGGACGAGCTGGGCGCGCGCCGACAGTCGGACTGGGTGCGCGACGTGCTCTACGGGCTCATCAACACGCGCTACAACCGCCAGCGTCTGACGATCGTGACCTCGAATTTCAGCGACGTGCCGGCGCCGACCGGCGAGGAAACTCTGGTCGGGAAAATCGGCGTGACGGTCCGGAGCCGGCTACACGAGATGTGCGATCTCGTCACCCTCGAAGGGCGGGACTATCGCGCCGTGCTCGCGGGCAAGGCCTGAGTCGTCGCCATGCCCCCCTCCGCCCGCCCGGCGCCCGAGGCGTTCCGGCGCGGGCTTTCGGCGGTCGTCGCGAATCCCGGCCTCATCCTCGCGCCCCTGGCCTTCGGGCTCGCGGTCCTCGCGTCGATCGCCGTCCCCGGTCTCCTCGTTGTCCTGAGAGTCGCGGGGTTTTCCCGCGGGTTCGGATGGAGCGCCTCGTCGTCGCGGGACCCGGCGGCGCTCGTGGAGCCGCTCCGGAACTTCCTCGAGGGCCTGCGGGTTGCTCCGTTCGCGCTTCTCCTCGGCCTTCTCGGGCTCCTCTCGGTCCTGCTGGTTCTGACGGCGCTGGCGGCTTTTCTCCGGGCGGGCATCACGGGATGCCTTCTCGCGATCGACGCCAACGCGGCCGAGGACGCCGCCCTCGCCGCCTTCCGCCACCCGGTTCTCGGGTCGGTCTTCTGGTCGTCCGCGCGCCGGAGCTACGGGAGGTTTTTCGCGCTCGTGAACCTCTACGGACTCGCGCTCTCGTCCGTCGTGCTGCTGCTGGTCCTTCCCCTCGGCCTCGCCGTCTTCGCCGGCGCGTCGTCGCGCGGCGGCCTCACCGCCCTGGCCTTCGTGCTCTTCCTCCTCGTCCTTCCGCTCGCGCTGGGGGGATCGATCGTCCTGCGCGTCCTCTACCTCGTCGCGTGCCGGCTCGCGGCGAGCGAGGACGTCGACGCGCTCGAGGCCGTCGGCCGCGCGGTGTCGTGGACGCGCGCCGCGCTTTCGAGGACCGTGCTCCTGTATCTGCTCACTCTCGCCGCCGGTTTCGTCTCGGGTTTCGCGTTCCTCGTTCCCCGCCTCGCGCTCTCGCTCGTCGCGGGGCGCTCGTTCGTCCTCTTCGCCCTCGGGACGGCCGTCATCGTCCTCGCTCAGGTGCTCGTCAGCGTCGCCTACGACCTTTCCGTGAGCGGCGCCTTCGTCTCGCTCTGGCCGGCCCCGCCCGCGCCGGAAGAGTCGGCGGCGCAGCAATGGGCCGCGCCGGAGACGGTGCGTTCGGGCAGCGTCTCGCCGGGTCCGGTCGCATGACGCCGCTGACTGCCGACGAGCGAAACGACCTCCTTTCGCGGGCGCGGCGCGCGGGCGCGATCGCCCTCGAAATCCCACCGGGCCTTCCCGCGCCTCGCGAGCCTTCG